>JAQZDD010000217.1 GCA_028751055.1 Euryarchaeota archaeon Ods04
CCGTCGATTAACTGGCGTGCGAAGTCGGAGGCAAGCAGGTTCGTCGAGGTTCCGATGAGCGTGAGCGTGCCGCCCAGTATCGCGGCATAGGACAGGGGCAGGAGAAGCTTCGACGGCGAGACACCCGCCTTCTTTGCGAGGTCGGTTATCATAGGTATGAAGACAGCGACGACGGGCGTGTTGTTGACGAAGCCCGCGATGGGACCTGTCGTGCCGACCGTCGCAACGAGAGCGCGTTTCTCGTCTCCCCTCGTGAAGTCGGCGAGACGGACGCCGAGCAACTGCACTAGTCCCGTCTTCTGTACCCCCGCGCTGAGCATGTACATGGCGACGATAGTGATTGTTGCCGTGTTCGAGAAGCCCGAGATGGCGTCTGCGCGTTCGAGACCTAAGGTGGGCGCGAGAGCACCGAGCGCGAATATGACGCCTATCGCGGTTATGTCGTTCGGGAGTACCTCCGAGACGAACAGAACGAGAGCCACGGCGATGAGAGCGAAGACTATGAGGGCATCCGGTGGAGGTAGCTCCATAGCCATAAAATCCGTTACGACGTTTAAACTGTTTCCCGTGTCGCGCCGTCACTCGCCAGCCGCTTTCTCCTGTTCGTGTGCGTGCAGGCTCTTCATACGCTCCTTGAGGTCTATATCCTGTTTCTGGTACCGCCGGATACGGAGTCGGTAGAACGGGTAGCCTAGAGCCATCCAGAAGAGGAAGGCGAAGCCGACGATAGGCTCCTGAACGAGCAGAAGGAGCCAGAACAGCAGGGGCACGACGATACCGCCTGCGACGGAGATGAGAAGCACACGCGGCGAGAGCTTGTAGAACGAATGCTCATACCTCTGCGGGAAGACCTTGGGGAGACGGTACGCGGCGAACGCAAGGAAGACGATGGATATCAGAAGACCGAGCGAGAGTACGAGAGACATTATGACAGGGTCGGGTGCGAACGGCACTATGAAGATGGGCGGCACACCGATAAGGAGGACGGCACGGTTCGGGCTGTCGTACTTCTCGCTGACCTTTGCGAAAGTCGGCGGGAATATCCAGTCGCGTGAAGCACGCATCACGAGACGCGAGAAGCTGACGTATATCGTGTTTATGGTGGTCAGCGCGCCGACAACAGCGGCGACGGCGACGAGCGACGCTACCCACGAGGGCAGGAACTCGCCAGCTACGACCGATATGCCAGCCTCGGCACCTGCCCACTCGGTCCAGTGCACCGTTCCGACGGCGACTACGACTGTTGCGACCATCAGGGTGACACCGATGACGGTGCTTATAGCGATGATACGCGGTATGTTCTTGACAGGATTCTTTATCTCCTCACCTATGTTGAGTGCGAGTCCGAAGCCGTACATAGCTATGAAAAGCGAGACTACGGCGACGGCGAACGGTCCGTAGCCCTCGGGGAACATCGGCTGGTAGTTGCCGGGGTCGATGTGGAGGGTGCCCGGCACGATGAACGAGAGCATGCCGAGTATTATAATACCGACGAGTATGAACTGAATCTGCGTGACGAGACGTATCCCGAACAGGTTGAGAACGAGGAACGGTATCAGGAGTATCCATATCCACGTCTCTATCGAGAGACGCGGTACCGTGAACTCGAACGCTACGAGGTCGACGGTTATCGGCAGGAAGAAACGCACGTACTCGGCGAAGCCGTAACCGACGAAGATGAGACCTATCCAGATTGCGGGGACGGCTACCCAAGGCACGATGAAGCCCCAGAAAGGACCCATGAGCCGCGAGACGTAGACGTAGCCTCCGCCCGCCGTGGGTATCGCTGAACCAAGCTGTAGGGAGAGGAGTATCGAGAAGATGATAGGTATAGCCGTAACCCCTGCCGCGAGCGCGATACTCGGTCCCGCGCCGTCCTCCAAAAGATGGGCTGGCAGGAGGAACATGGTTATCGCTATTGCGTTGCCTATCGTGAGCACCGTAGCACCCGCGATTCCGATCTTCTTGTCGATTATCTTGTACTCTTCTGGCATGAGGCGGTTACCCCGGACGGTTACGCTTTCACGTACCTCGTACACGCAAGTACTTAGTTCTTAGCCGGAGCCTCAGGAGAGCCGTCGGACGTTTGGTTCGAATCTGTGCTCACCACGGTCACTCCGCTTCGCTCCGTTCACTGCCTCGCTTCACTACGTTCAGCGAGACATTCACTCCAAGCTTCAGAAACCTTGACCATCATGAGGCATGCGAAGCATGCCTTTTGTCAGGCTTTGCCTGACAAGCCCTCGAAGTCCGCAGGACTTCGAGACTGCCAACAGGTCCAGCGGGTTACGTATGAAAATCAGAGATTTTCATGCTCAGAAATCTACGATTTCTGAACGGTGGATGGGCTCGCCCAGATTCGAACTACGGTCAGTCCGCGCTTACGCGCTCCCTTCACTAGTTCGAACTGTGCTCACCATTCACTCACTCGCAAAACTCGTTCGTTCATGGGCTCGCCCAGATTCGAACTGGGGACCTCCTCCATGTCAAGGAGGTGTCATAACCAACTAGACCACGAGCCCTGACTTCGTTCCTTGGTACGGAACTAACTCTAAAGAATCTGTCGGATTGCTGTGCCTCGGTGCGAAGATATATGCCGACTCCGCCACGTATGTCGTTCAGATACAGAGATGAAAGCAGTCGTGCTAGCCGCGGGACGTGGCACTCGGATGCGTCCACTCACGGACACGCGTCCGAAGCCGCTCCTTCCGGTCGGTGGAACCACACTGGTCGAGACCGTCATGGAGAGCTGTGCACCGCACGTCGACGGCTTCGTGGTCGTCGTCGGATACATGTCGGAAAAGGTGCGTGACGTGATAGGCGAGGAGTTCGACGGCAAGAAGGTCGAGTACGTCGAACAAGAGGAACGCGCAGGCACAGCCGACGCGATAGCGCGGGTCGCCAACAAGGTCGGTAAGAGGTTCGTCGTCGTGAACGGCGACATAATCTTCTCGTCGGATGTCGTCGGAAGACTCGTAGAGGAGGAGGGTAACGCCGTCTCCGTCAAACGTGTCGATGAGCCGTCGGAGTACGGAGTCGTCGAGACGGAGACTGACGAGGAAGGAGAACTGAAAGCCGTCGGCATCGTCGAGAAGCCCGACGAACCCCCGAC
>JAQZDD010000363.1 GCA_028751055.1 Euryarchaeota archaeon Ods04
CGAGCCTTCCGTCGTCACGTCGGGGCTTACGACGCTGACGGCGTTACCGTGCGCGTCTATCCTGCGCGCTTTCTCCACCATCCGTTCGTCGGCGAGCGGCGAAAGCAGAATGACCTGAGTGCTCGAATCTAACCTCTTCCTGAGCCGTCTGAACTGCTCCTCGTCGGTGGGATGGCGCGGCGGCGACGGAACGAGCGACGGGTGTTTCGTGAGTATCTCACGCGCACGCGTTCTGTGTTCGTCGCCCGTCGAAGGCGGAAGCCATACGTCGTCGCGTCCAATCACAGCCAAGCCGACGCTGTCCCTGCTCGCCATCAGCGACTTGAACAGCTGGTTCGCGGCGAAGACGCTGTACGTGACAGCACTAGGCTCGTCGTCGGCGGACGCGACGTAAGCTTGCTTGCGTGCGTCGATGACAAGCAGAACCTTCGCAGAACGTTCCTCGCGGAACTCCAGCGTGATGAGTTCGCCCGAACGTGCCCTGCGTTTCCAGTCTATCCTGCTTATCGAGTCGCCGGGCTGGTACTCACGCGTTCCGTGGAACTCGACGCCGCTTCCGCCCTCGTCTGTCATGACGCGCCCCGTGTACTGGCTCGCCTGCTTCCTTAGCTCCACGTCGTCTATGTCGGCGGCGCACTCGATGACCGTCTCGCCGAACGCAGTCGTGTCAACCTCGACGGAGCCGCTTATGTTGCGCGCTACCGCCGTCGCGGGTACGAAAGAGTGTCTGCCGCGTTTGGCGACGACCTCGTAGCTGAACGTCGTGGAGCCGCCGGGACGGAGCGAAGTCGCGTGTTTCGGCGTGCCGCTCGCCACCGAAAGCGTCGGCGGAACGCCGTCGACGAAACGTAGGTCGGCGAGCAGACCGCCCTCGTTTCTTACCGTCGTCTCGACCTTCACCGTGTCGCCGTGCGACGGCGACGTGTCGCTCAGCTTTCTCTCTATGCTGAGGTTCACGGTCGGTTCGCCCGTGAGACGCGGATACGCGGCGTAGCCTATCCAGACAGCCGCCGTCAGTAGGACAAGCGGACGGTCCATAAGGACGCCCGCACCGCCTGCGAAAAGCGCGAGCGCGGTCATTCCGCGCCATCGACGTGTCGGATATGAGTCCTTGTCCGCCTCCTCGTCTTCAGACATCCTTGTCCTCCTGTGCTATCCCGTAGACCTCCTCGACGGCACGTGTCGAAGCAGTCTCAAAAGGCGAACCTCCGTACGCCACCTGAAGACGTGTCAGAAGGGGTAGCTGGGGTGCGTCACGTCCGCCAAGAAACGCCGATGCGTACCTGTCCGCCGTCCATGTGCCTGTGTCGACGTACCTCTCGGCTTCAGGTCTGGAGCAGTTCTCCTTGCCCGCAACCGCGTCGACAGCCGCCTCACGTACACGTTCGCGGACAGCCTCCTTCTCGTCGCGCGAGCGCCAGCCCTTCGCCTCCTGCACGAGTTCGTCGAAGTCGTCGCCGGGCGCGGGAACCGACTCGACCCCCTCGGCGTCGGGTGTCTCAGCCTGCTGTACGGTTCCTGCGCGTCCCTGAAACGCGAAGATAAGCCCCAGGAAGAACGCAACTGCGGCTATCGCGGCGACGAGGAAGTAGTCGTTACCGAGTGTAGCTTCGAGCCTCCGGACGATGACGAAAACGTCGGCGAGTCCGGGGACGAAGAACGTCGCTATACCGACTGCTACCGCGGCGGCTCCCAAGATAAACAGAAGAGACTTCAGACTGAGCTTCAGAAGAGCAAGCTTGTTCATACGGCTCTGTTCCTGCTCTTGTCCATATTCGTGCTCTTACTTCTGTTACTGTTCCCGTTCC
>JAQZDD010000033.1 GCA_028751055.1 Euryarchaeota archaeon Ods04
ATCGACGCAGTGACGGTTGCTTCAGCCGAGTCGTCGGGTGCGACGTACGTCGTGTACGCCAGACCGTCCTCGCGGCTCGTCGCTGTGTCGTCGGTCAGCGTTCCGGCGCCTTCCAACTCGAAGCTGACCTCCTCGCCGCCGTACTGTGCGTTGTACGCGTCGCGCACCTCAACGGAGAGCGTCGTGTTCGTGTTCTTTTCGACTGTGTATCCGGTTCCGCGTCCTTCGGGCGTCGTGACGTACTCCGCCGTCGCCTCGTCGAAGCCCTCACGGACGCCGACCTTCGCCATGTACATGCTGTACGTCACGGTCGCACCTTCGCGCTCCTGTACCATCTCAACGGTAACCGTCTCCGCCTCGGCGTCCACGTCGTAGCTGGCGACGTACCCGCCGTTGTCCTCAAGCTCGGGTTCGAGGAGTTCGTCCCATCTCTCCTCGGGGAGTTCGGTCGGTAGCTCGAACGTGAGCGGCTCTTCGTCTTCGTCGTCTGACGTTACGGTTACTCTCTTTGCAGGCGCGCTCACGGGGAACGTCTCGATATCCGTCGCGCGCACAGCTGTTTCCGAGAACTCGCCGCCGAGCGCGGTGAGGCGTACCGTCCGTCCGTCGACGGGCTTCCGGTTGGAAGCAAGAACTGTTCCGTCACCTTCTCTGTGGTAGAAGACGTTGCCTTCGTGCACCGTCGTCACTCCCTGTATCTCGTTGTAGTTCGGCTCGTACGTCATCCGTGCCGTAGTGAACTCCCTGCGCGTGCCGTCCCAGTAGTCGCGTGTCTCCGTGCCGACGGCGACTGCGTTGTCGACGGCGAAGCCTCTCTCGTCACCTACCGACAGCGTACCGCTCGGCGAAGGCGGGCTACGCGTGAAGACCCTGTGCGGGTAACGCATACCCATCTCTACGGAGGTGGAGCCGACAGCACCCGTCGAAGCCGTCGTCTGTACAGAAGCCGAGAGCTTCTGCAGGTCGTTATGCACCTCGTTCTGGTGGTTCAACTCCTCGGCTTGGTTCCATATCGGCACCGCTGTTAGCTGTACGACCGCAAGCAGGGACACTAAGATGGCGAAAGCCAGGAGTATGCCTACGAGCGGCGTCACACCCGAGTCGTCTTTGTCATGTTTTTTGCGCATCATGTTTGGGTTTAGATGAACAGCACGAATGCTGCGGTTCCGAGTATCAGGAAGGCAACGCTGTACTTGAGACCGCTCAGAACGTCGTCGTTCGCTATCTTGCCCGCCACGAGACCGTTGCCTACCGCCTGCACGATGACGGAGTGGAAGAACAGCATCCTGTACTCGTCAACAGGTATGTCTTCGATGGGTACTGCGGCACCCGCCGGGAGGTCCGCGGTGTCGAGTTCGACGCCACCTATCTGCTCGGCGATGGGCTGTATGAACGCGAGGTCGAGCACGAGTATTATGAACAGGTAGACGAAGAAGCCGAGAACGATTATGGCGAGGTGCTGAGCCGACTGTAGCCTCCTCTGTTTACGCAGGTCTACCCGCGCCTGTGCGTCCTTCGCGGCTATCTTCAGAACCTTGTGTATCTCACCCGTCGCCGCCCTTGACTCTATCAGGAGTTTTACGGTTCTCGTTACCTCGGGCACACCGACGCGCTGGGCGAACTTCGCAAGCGCGTAGTCGGTGTCGGCGTTCCATCTCACGTCGTTGTACGTAGTCTTGAGTTCGTCGGCGAGGTAGCCCTGTGTCGTCCTCGATGTCTGCTTCAACGACTCCGTGAAAGACAGCCCCATCTTGTTGGCGTCGGCTATCGTGTTCAGCTTGTCGGGGAACCTCTCGACAATCTTCTTCCGCCGCCATCCCTTCAGGTCGTGGAACACGGCGTAAGGCGTGAACAGAATCACGAGCGGAACCACGGCGGCGTACGTCGTGCTGACTATCGGTGCGTCCTGCATTTCCGCGAACGTAGCCAAGCCTGTCGATGACGCGTACCATATCCACACGAGCGACAGAGGCACCGAGAAGAACAGGGTTACCCACGGTCTCTCACGGATGTACGCGAACGGATGCCTGATGTTCTTCTTTATCTTACTCAGCCTCTTGCGCCGTCTGTGCCTCTCGGTGCGTTCGTCGTCGGGGGCTTCCTTCTCCCTGTCGATGCCTGCCCTTCTCTTCTCCCTTTCGAGGTTCGCACCCGACGGGGACGCGCCTTCTATGAACCCAAGAAGTGCTATGAAAGCCACCATTCCCGCGGGCAGGACGGCGTAGACGATGACGTAAAGCGGCGCGAGTGCCGTCGTTCCCATCACGCCGACGACGAGGAGCATGACTATCACGAGTATGGGTGCGACGAGGAACATGGTGAGGTACATCTCGCTCACTATCGAGAGCGTCTCAAGCGACTCCGCCTGTTCGTCCTCCGCCTCCTTTAGGTACTTCTCTCCCTGCGCTTCTAGGAAGACGGTAACGTCGCCGCCTGACTCTATCACACCGATGAGGTCGTCAAGGAACTTCTTGAGGTTGCTGCTCGGTGTTATCTCGTACAGCTTCCTTATCGACGTGTGCATCTCGGAGCCGAAGTACTCGATGTCCCTTACGACGTACTTGAGTTCGTTCGACACCTCGCCGTACGTCTCGTCCTCGTCGGCGAGCGACTTTATGATATCCATCATGTTGGTGCCGCCGTACGACATCGCGTACATGTAGACTATGGCGTGCGGTAGCTCCATGTTTATCTTGCGTGCCCTGCTTTCGGCTACCGACTGCGGGTAGATGTAGAGTGCGGCACCCGTAATGACGCCGAAGAACGCGGCGGAGGTGACCGTGACGAGCGTCCCGACAGCCACGATGCCGTAGATGTTGGCTATGGATGCGGGAACCGTCTCGAAGAAGCCCGTCTGTACGAGCATGTACGTCGTGACGACGCCCGCGACGGCACCGACAAGAGCGGCGAGCGCGGCGTAGACGATGAGACGTGCGATATAGAGGTCGTACGGCGTCGATATACGCGCTTGGTTCATCGAACGTCTGAGTTCGCCGAAGTTCCTGTCGCTGTCACGTACACGACGCCGGAGATATCCGTAAGTGTCGCTCTTCGAGGACGCTTTTTCGCGCACCGCGATGTCGGTTTCGGGATTACTCATGGTGCTCGACTTCGAGGCTTTCTTCGAGTTTCTCTTCCTCTATCCTCTCCATCACCCTGTCCTTGTCGACGTAGTAGTCGTTCGTCACCGCGCCTATCTCCCTGTAGTCGCGTATGCCGTTCTCGACCATGTAACGTATGACGCGTTCGCGGTCTTCGATTTCGTTATCCATCCGTTCCTCTGTCCAGCCGCGCTCCTTACGTATGTCATCCAGAACCGACGACTCCGACTGTCTGTGGTGGCTGTCGTCGTACGCCTCCCACTCGAAGAGGTCCTTTGCCTGTATGCTTCCTTCGTCGCCGAAGCCGGTTATCTCGCCTATCTTCGACGCCCGACGTATCCTCTTGCCGTCGACGTAGACCTGTTTCTGCACCGAAACTATGTCGAGGCTCTCTATCATCTCCCTCGGCACCTTGAGCGGCTCTCCTTCGAGACGCCTTATCGCGCTCTTGACCGAGTCGGCGTGGAACGTCGTGTACGATGTGTGTCCTGTCGCCATCGCCTGAAAGAACGTCAGAGCGACGTCGCGCTTCGCACGTATCTCGCCGACCAAGAGGTACTCGGGACGCTGACGGAGCGACGACTGGAGAAGGTCGTACATGCTGACCTCGCCCTTTCCGCCCGACGAGAACGACTTCCGAGTCACGGTCGCAACCCAGTTGTCGTGCGGTAGCGTGATTTCACGTGTGTCTTCTATCGAGACTACCTTCGACTCCGGCGGTATGAAGAAAGAAACTGCGTTCATGCTCGTCGTCTTACCTGAACCCGTACCGCCCACGAACATCAGCGACCTGCCGTTCTCTATCGCAGTCCAGAAGTAAGCCATCTCCTCGACCGAGAACGTGTTCCAGTTTACGAGGTCTATCGGCGTAATCGGGTCCTCGGAGAAGTTACGTATCGTCAGGTTCGACCCTCGCGTGCTTATGTCCTGACCGAGCGTGAGCTGTATACGTGAGCCGTCGGGTAACGATGCGTCGACGAGCGGGTCCGATGTCGATATCATCTTCCCGCACTTCTGCGCCAGCCGGATTATGAGGTCGTTGAGTTCGTCAGCCGTGTTGAAGTCGACGTTCGTCCTGAGGTCGCGGTACTCGCGGTGGTAGATGAAGACGGGTACGTCGACGCCGTTGCAGGATATGTCCTCTATCTTCCTGTCGCGCAGGAACGGGTCTATCTTTCCGTACCCGAGGAAATGCCTTTCGAGGTAGTAGTATATCTTGTAGAGCGAACCCGGTTCGAGGTCTTTGCCGTACTCGTCGACGAGTTCCCTGACACGTGCTTTGAACTTCTCCTCCTTGTCTTCGCCGTCCTCAAGGTTGCTGTACATAAGAGTCTCGCGGAGTATGTCGAGAACGTCGTCCCTGAAGAACTCCTCGAATGCGTCGAGGTACGGTTCGACTACGTAGTACTTGTCCTTGTTCTCCTCCTCGTCGTGCACTATCGAGACGTAGGCGTAAGGCTCGTTCACCCAGTACGTCTCCTTCTCCGTGTAGTCGTCAAGGTAGCTGAAGTCGAAGAAGCTGTTCTCCAAGAACTCGTCCGTAGGCTTTTCCCAGTAGAGGTCGGTACCGTCGAAGAACTCCTTCAGGTCGGGTACCACGTCCGCAGACTCATCCGGCGTCGTTATCGACGGTAGCACCTTTCCTTCTTCGGACTCCTCCGTTCCCTCGTCGATTCCTTCGACAGCTTCGGGCATCTGCATTACGTTTGTTTCTCCGTCTATCTCTTCCTCGTCCGCCGCCCCTTCGCCCTCAGTTTCGCCTTCCGGGCTGTCGTCGTCAGGTGTCAATGTGCTTATTTCTTGGCTTCCAGAGTACTAAAAGATTCTGGCAGTTAAAATGTGTCTCCAGCGTCAGTCCATCGACGACGGATACGCGCCTAAAGATGTTTACTGACGCGGTTCTTCGCTCGAAATATGTTTACAGGACAGTTCTCAGCCCGAAAGACCGTCTTCTTCGTACTCGGCGATTATGTCGTCTAGGCTCTTTTCTGTCTCTTCTTCCTCAGCCATCGGTGTTACGTTCATGTCTGCACTCTGCGGAACTTGTTAAACAATCTTACGGTATTCTCGCACGCACGTCAAACTCGGTTGCGGGACTGTCGTTTCCGTGGGTTTTCTTTTGTCGGAATGGAGCGAGCAAGGCAGGGCAAGGTGAGGCAAGACGAGAGCAGGACAAGGTAAGAGCAGGGCAAGGTGAGAGCGGGGCAAGCGCAAAAGCAAGAGTTATACACGCTGACGCTCAGTTTCGAACATGGCTAAGTTCCCCGAAGCAGAGGAGCGTCTACTCGAAAAGCAGATATGCATGAGATGCGACGCACGTAACCCGAAGGACGCCACTTCGTGCAGGAAGTGCGGATACAAGAAGCTCCGTCCCAAGAACCGCGAGCGTCAGGCTGCCTAAAGCTCTCCTTTGGTGCTCGGTACGTCGCCCTCACGCCTCTCGTCGTAGCGCGTAGCGTCGTCTAAGGCAAGCGTGAACGCTTTGAACGCCGCTTCGACCAGATGGTGGTCGTTGTCTCCCTCGCCCTCGACGTGTAGCGTCACGCCGGCGTTACGTGCGAACGAGCCGAAGAAATGCGGCACCATCTCGTTTGTCAGGTCGCCGACGGCGTCGCGTTCGAGCGGGAGCGACACGAACGCCTGTCCGCGTCCCGATATATCGACCACGGCGGAAGCGACGGCTTCGTCAAGCGGCGCGCGTCTGTCGCCGAAACGCTCGATACCCGCGCCGTCACCGACAGCGTCTGCGAAAGCGCGCCCGAGCACGATGCCTGTGTCCTCGACAGTGTGGTGGTCTCCGGTTTCTAAGTCGCCGTCGGCGTCGACCTTCAGGTCGAACAGACCGTGTTTTGCGACGGCTTCGAGCATGTGGTCCAAGAAGGCGACGCCCGTGTCCACGTCCGACTCTCCTTCGCCGTCTACGACAAACTCGACGCTCACGCTCGTCTCTCCCGTCTCACGTTCGGCGGTTCCTTTTCTTTCGTCTGTCACTTTCCAGCCTCCACGGCTTCGTCGTACGTCATACGTCCCTCGTAAAAAGCAGTACCGATTACGACCGCAGACGCACCCGCGTCGCGCAGAGCCGAAACATCGTCGGGCGTCGTCACGCCGCCCGAGGCGATGACGGGAACTCCGACGGCTGAGACGAGTTCCTCGACGGGTTCGACGCTCACGCCTTCCAAGAGACCTTCGTCGTCGACGTTCGTGAAAAGGAAGGCAGACGCGCCCTCGTCCTCGAAACGCCGTGCCGCCTCGACGGGCGACACACCCGCACCTTCCTTCCAGCCTTCGACTACGACTTCGCCGCCGCGGGCGTCGAGCGAGACGACGACCTCGCCGTGTTCTGCGACACGTCCGACGAGCGGTGGGTTCTCCATCGCCGCTGTGCCCATGACTACACGGTCGGCACCCGCGTCGAACAGCGTCTCTGCGTCTTCGACCGTACGGATGCCGCCGCCGACCTGCACCGACACGTCCGTCTCCTCCACGATACGTTCGACGTGGCGCGCGTTCCTGCGCTCGCCGTCTATCGCGCCGTCCAAGTCGATGACGTGCAGGCGTTCCGCTCCCTCGTCCACCCAACGCCGCGCCGCCTCGACAGGGTCGCCGTAGCTCTTCGCCGTCTCCTCGTCGCCCTGTACGAGTTGCACGCACTCGCCGTCCTTCATGTCGACCGCAGGTATTATTTCCATGAGGAGAAAAACAGTCTTCGGGCTATTCTTTTTCCGGTTCCGTCTCTGCTCTCGCTTCGCCACCTTCGGCTTCCGCCTCTGCCTCGTCTTCCTCGTCGACGTACTCGTCTATGTGGTACCACTGGTCTTCGCCCTCGAAGAAGTCGTCGGCACCTTTCATCCGCTCTTCTATGTCGTCGGTGTCAGCCATCGGTGGCAGTACGTAGCCATATATATAAAACCTTTCGTGGGTTTTTCTCAGTATCCCTTACGGATTTTCGTTACGGATATACGGCTGTTCCGCATAGCCGCCCTATGGATTTAGCCGACTCGTTTTCGAGCATACCGTTCGCAGAACATCTTGGCATCGAGGTGACACGCGCCGAGGACGGCGTCGCTGAGGGCTGGATGCCGATGACCGACGAACTGTCGTCGAACCCCGGACACCATATAGCACACGGCGGAGCGACGTTCGCTTTCGCCGACACAGTCGGGGGTGCCGCGCTCGTCTCTCTCGTCACCGTGCCGACGCCGACGATAGACATGCGCATAGACTACCTCGCACCCGTCACCGACGACCTGACGGCACGCGCGGAGGTGGCGCGGAAGGGTAGCACGTCCGCTGTCGTCGACATCGACGTTAGGCAGGAGGCTGAAGACAAGAAGGTTGCGACCGTCCGCGGCGTCTACAAGATAGGCGTCGGCGAGGCTTCTGAGCACCACTGGAAGAGGGACAGAGGAAACCACGGTCAGGAATAGGTAGGTGGGTAGGTAGACGGGTAGACAGGTAGAGGCAGGTAGACAGACGGGCAGACAGGTAGACGTAGACAGGTAGGGCACGGCACCCACAAACTTACGTTGTGCGGGCGCACAGTACGTCCATGTCGCGTTTCAGCGTATCAGGCACGGCGATAGTGACGGGCGGTTCGAAGGGCATCGGGCGTGCGATAGCCGAGAGGTTCATCGAGGACGACGTGGATGTCGTTATCTGCTCCCGTACGGAGGAAGAGGTCAAGGAGACTGCGGACGAGATAGGCGCGGTCGGCGTCGGATGCGACGTGACCGACGAGGACGATGTCGAGAACTTAGTGGAGACAGCTGTCGACGAGTACGGAGGAGTCGACGTTCTGGTCAACAACGCAGGTGCGTCTTTCATGTCGAACTTCGACGGTATCACGCCGAACGGCTGGCACCGCGTCGTCGACATCAATCTGGGCGGCACGTACAACTGCACGCGCGAGGCGGGCGAGTACCTGAAGGAGAGCAACGGCAGTATCGTCAACTTTTCGAGCGTCGCAGGCGTTCAGGGCGCGCCGTACATGTCGCACTACGCCGCGGCGAAGGCTGGCATCATAAACTTCACCAAGACGCTCGCGTACGAGTGGGCG
>JAQZDD010000280.1 GCA_028751055.1 Euryarchaeota archaeon Ods04
CTCGTCTTCTACCTCGTCGTCCTACGCGACATCTCCCTCGGCGGTTCGTGGGGCGTAACCGTCACCGACCTCTCGCGCGTCCTCGGACGCAGGTCGTTCGCGTCCTTCGAAGCCGTCGCTGTCGTCGGGACGCCTTACTTTACGGTTCTCGTCTCGCCCATGAACCTCGTCATCGGTGCCGGAATCGCCGCACTCGTGGGCGCGAACATAGCCTTCAGCTACTACGCGTGGCGCAATCCGAGGGCGTGCGGCACACGCAACACGACGGGCTTTCTCTCGTCGCTCCCTGCTCTCTTAGCGGGCACCGCGTGCTGCGCTCCCGTCATCCTTCTCGTCCTCGGTGTGCAGGCTTCCGCCGCGCTTCTCGCGTTCTTCCGTTTCGCTCTGCCTCTTTCGGTTCTCCTGCTTCTCGTCTCCCTTGCTTACGTCGTCCGGAAGTCGGACATCGAGGCGTCTGAGATGGGGCAAGAAACGGCTTAGACCGCCTGAACTTATGTGGCGGGCGTACGCAGTATGGGATGATGAACACCGACTTCGACTACTCGCATCCACGTACGCAGGTACGTTTCGGACGCGGAAGACGTGACGAGACGGGCGAAGTAGCGGCACGCCACGGCGACGACGCGCTTGTCGTCACGACGCGTAACGCGATGCAGGAAGCCGGTTTTTTGGACGACGTTCTGGCTTCGCTCGAAGAAGCGGACGTCTCGGCGACGGTGTACGACGACGCCGACCCAAATCCGACCGTCGCTAACGTCGTCGACTGTGTCGAGACAGCACCCGACGCCGAAATCGTCGTCGCACTCGGCGGAGGAAGCCCGACCGACGTGGCGAAGGCTGCCGCGCTCTCGCTCGCCGTCTTCGACGAACCGCCATCTATCGAAGACGTATGGACGTACGCGTCGGGCGAGAAACGTCCCGAGGAAGCCACGCCTCTCGTCGCGCTGCCTTCGACCAGCGGCACGGGAAGCCACGTCGACCCTTGGGCTGTCGTGACGCGCGCCGACGAACGCGCAAAGGTCGGTTTCGGAGGCGACGCGCTCGTGCCCCACGACGCTATCGTCGACGCCGAGATTCTCGACGAGATGCCCGCTGACCTCGCCGCGCGCACCGGATTCGACGCCTTCTGCCATCTCAACGAGGCGTACGTCGCGCGCGGTTCGGACGCTCTGACGGACGCGAACGCGCTCCGTGGCATGGAACTCGTCAGCCGCAACCTGCGCCGCTCCGTCGAAGGCTCTTCGGAGGCGCGCGAAAAGATGGCTGTCGCCGACACGCTCGCGGGCTTCTGCGAAGCCACCTCGGGCACGGTTGCGACACACGCACTCGCGCACGCGATAAGCGCGTACGAACCCGACGTGGCACACGGAGACGCACTCGCTTCTGTCGCCGCTGAGGTCGCCGCCTACAACGTCGAGAACGGCGACGACGAGACCAAACGCAGGTACGGCGAGATTGCGGAGACGCTCGGCTTCCCCGTCGCAGACCGTAAGTTAGACGCGCCGTTCGTCGTCGACACCTTCAGGGAGTTCGTCGCAGAGTTCGACCTCGACGCGTCGGTCGGCGACCTGACTGACGCCACACCCGAAGAACTCGCCGAAAACGCAGCCGAGCATATGAGATTGGTTCTCAGGAACAACCCCGTCGAGGTGGAGGAAGATGACTTGGTAGGTATATTCGAAGACGCTTACTGAATCCACCGAACTGAGCACTTAGTCCGTCTTGTCGCTCTTTATCCTGTCGTCGGGCATGAGTGCGAGAAACTCGTCGTTGTCGGTCGGATCTGCCGGACGTATCGTGTAGTCGACGTCGCGCGGCTCCCCTTCGACCTCGGCGGCGACACGGCGCAGCACCTTCGAGACGTGTCTGTCGAGAACGGGACGTACCATCCGTATCAGACGCTTTGTCGAGATGAACCTGAGCGGATTCGCCTTGCTCGCAGTCTTCGGGTCGTACAGGAGGTCGAGTTCGACATGCGTGTGGTTTTCGTCGACCTCCTCAAACCTCCACATCCCGTGCACGTCGACGTCCTTCGTGACCTGCCACTCTATGTACTCGTTCTCTTCGTAGTCGACGAGCTTCGAACGTGCAGTGTAACGTACTATCCACCACCGGAACTCTATCTCCCATTCGGGGAGGTCGCCGTTACCGACGACACGTACGTCCTTGACGTACTCGCTGTACTTGCCGTAGTTCCCGAAGTCCATGAAGAAGTCGTAGACATCTCCGACCGGCGCGTACGCCTCACCTTCGAGCACAGCCTTCTTCATCGGTTGTTATAGCCACGCGCCGCAAAAAAACCCCCCGGAAAGGCTCCATGCCTGCTCGTCTTCCTAACTCGCACCATCTCAGGTCGCTCCATCTTTCTTCTCTTCTTCTCTCATCCTTCTTCCCCTTATCCTTAGAGTTAAAGAAGAGGCGCGCATTGTTGGGCTTGATGGGACTAGAAGGGAAGACAGTAGCACTGGGCGTGACGGGTAGTATCGCCGCAGTCGAGTGCGTCAAGATAATACA
>JAQZDD010000066.1 GCA_028751055.1 Euryarchaeota archaeon Ods04
AGTCTCGTCGGCGTCGCGGTTGTCCTCGACGTAGAAGACTTCGACATCGGTGCCATCGTCGTTTTCGTGGACGCGGTACTCGCCTGCGTCGTGCCAGTCCTGTGTCGTGTACTGTTCTGTCATGTACGTGCTACGTGTACCGTCGTCTTAAACAGCGTCCACGAAAGCCGACTCTACGACACGGCTCAGCGTCGGATGCGCGTGTACGGTGTCGGCGACCTCGTCGGCGGTTACGCCGTTACGCATAGCGACGACCGCCTCGTGGACGACGACCGACGCTTCCTCACCGACGACGTGGAAGCCGAGTATCTCGCCGTCGGGTGCTACGAGCACCTTCGCAAATCCGTGCTCCAACTTCTTGGCGCGTCCCATCGCCGAGTCGGCGTAACGCGCCTTTCCGACCGTGTAGTCGATGCCTTCGTCTTCGAGTTCTTCTTCCGTCCTTCCGACGCCCGCTATCTGTGGCTCCGTGAAGATGGCGTGCGGCATCGCTGTGTAGTCGACCTCCTCGTCGGCGTCGTGGACGACGTTCCTGATGACGTGTTGTGTCTCGTAGTCGCCCGAGTGCTTGAACATGAAGTTCCCCGCTACGTCTCCCTGCGCCCAGACGCCTTCTGCCGTGGTTTCGAGTCGCTCGTTCGTCTTCACGAAGCCGCGTTCGTCTGTTTCGATACCCGCCTTTTCGAGACCGAGGCTTTCTGTGTTGGGCTTCCCCCCCGCCGCGACCAAGAGCTTCTCGCCCGTGACACGTATCTCGTCTTCGTCCGCACCGTCTCCGCTTCCGCCGCCGGTCGGTTCGGCGACCACCTCGATACCTTCGGGCGTCTCCGAGACGGAGGTGCCGATGTAGCCCGTGTGCACCTCGTGTCTCTCCTCGGCGATACCCTGAAACTCCTCGGCGACCTCGCCGTCCTCGCGGTGTAGGAGAACGTCGTTCGCCTCGACTATACGTACTTCCGTCCCCATCGCGTCGAAGAAGTAGCCGAGTTCGCAGGCGATGTAACCTCCGCCAACGATTACGAGGCTCTCGGGCGGTTCGTCGAGGTAGAGTGCCTCGTTGCTTGTGATGTAGTCGACCTCGTCGATTCCTTCGATGGGGGGCACGAGCGGACTCGAACCTGTTGCTACGACGACCTTCTCGCCGCGCAGTTCGTCGCCGCCGACCTCGACCGTCCTTTCGTCGACGAAACTCGCCTCGTCGTTGTAGAGCGTGAGGTTCTCATTCGCGCGGTAACGCTCCTCCATTCCGTCGGCGATACCCGACAGAGTCGAGTCCATGCTCTCGACGATACCCGCGAAGTCGATGCCGTCAAGCGACGACTCGACACCGAACCGTCCCGAACCGCGTACCGTCTCGGCGACGTTCGCCGCCTGTATCAGAATCTTCGACGGATTGCATCCGCGGTTGAGGCACGTTCCGCCTAACTTTCCTTTCTCGACGAGCGCGGTGTCGATTCCTTCGTCCGCCGCGGCGGCGGCGACGTTGTTTGCTGTCCCCCCTCCGACGACGACGAGTTCGTACTCTTTCGTGGACATAGACGTAGTTCCGCTCGTGCGCGTAAATACCCTACTCGGGATTGTTCGTCCCGGTTCATACCGCGCTCTTGCGTCGACGGTTCACACCCACCGTTCTGTTTTATCCGCCCCCGTCTTACGTCTATATGTCTCGGACGCGAGTCCGGACATCCCACCCCCCACCAGCAAGGCGTCGCACCCTCCCCCATTTTTGTGTCCGACGCCTTTTTAATCAGTCCAGTTACGTCTTTCCTTGTTCTGTCATCCTCTCCAGAAACTCCTTGGCTTGCTCCTCGCCTAGTTCGATGAGTTCACGCAGGAAACTCGGGCTACGGTCTATCTTCGTCGAGCAGTGGTATCCGCCGTTCATCTCTATCCTGCGTACCTCCGTCTTACTGAACTCGTCTTCGGGAAGGTAGCCTTCGTCGACCCATTCGTTGACGCGCTCTATGAAACGTAACTCCTGGTTGAGCGATATATTCCCGGAAAGCTCGTTACGTCTGTCGCCTATCTCGTCGAGCATCGTAGGTTCTCCTTCGCGTCCCTGCGGGTTTATCTGTACGACCCAGATTTCATCGGGCTTCTTTTCGGAGTTGACCTTCATCAGGTCGCTCACGGGCGGGTTCTGCGAGAAGAGACCGTCCCAGTGCAGATGTCCGTGTATCTCGACGCCCTTGAACAGGCTTGGATCCGCGGCGGAAGCGAGCACCGCCTTGGGTGTCACGTTCTCGTCGGTGAACGTCTCGAACTCGCCCGCGTTTACGTTGACGGTGCCGACGACGAGGTGAGGGAAACGTCCCTTGCAGTAGTTGGGGATGTCGTCGAACTCTATGTACTTTTCAAGCGTCTCCTTTATCCGTTTCTGACCGAGCGACGAACCCGGGACGTAGTAAGGGCTGAGACGTGGGAGAGGGAAGCCCGAACCCTCGGCACGCGAGTATTCGACCATCCAGTCGTTCGTGAGCCTGTCGCCGACGGTGTCAGCGGAGAGGTCGTCCCAGATGCCCTCCAAGTTGGCTACGGCGTCCGAAACGTCGCCCGACGCGAGACCGTACCAGACTGCGACGGCGTTGAACGCGCCGCCCGAAGAGCCGCTCAGACCGACGAGACGGTGGTCGTCGGACCAGTTACGGAGGAGCGTCTTGAGGACGCCCGCTGTGAAAGCCGTGTGGCTACCGCCTCCTTGGCACGCTATCGCTATCTTCTTTCCGCCGTCCTCGACTATCTCTGGGTCCCATATTCTGTCACTCATATGTCGTTGTGTATCCTCCGTCCCATAGCATGTCTCCTCCGTTTAGGTGCCTTCCGTGCTCCGAGAAGCCGAAGACGAATAGGTTCGCAGCCTCCACGGGTTCCATCATCTCCTTGGTGCGTGCCTGTCCGAGCATCACGTCCTCGACGACCTCCTGTTCGGTGATACCGCGTTCCTCCGCCGTGTCCTGTATCTGGTTTACCATGAGGGGCGTCAGTACGTATCCGACGCTCACGGAGAAGCCACGTAACGTCCCGCCGCCTTCCGCCGCGATAGAACGCGTAAGACCTGTCAGCGCGTGCTTTGCTGTGATGTACGACGCCTTGTCCTTCGTTGCGTAGTGTCCGTGAACAGAAGACATGTTTCCGATAGCACCGACGCCGTCATCCGTCTCCCTGATACGCGGCATCGCGTGCTTCGCAGTAAGGAAAGGTGCGCGTACCATCACCGACTGCATCAGGTCGTACTTCTCGGTCGGGAAACGCGATATGGGCGAGATGTGCTGCATCCCTGCAATGTTCGCCACGAACCGCAGGTCGCCGACTCCTTCCGCAGTCTCGACGACCGAGACGATGTCGTCCTCATCGGCGAGGTTGCCTTTCTCAACGACGACCTCGCCGTCAACGCCTAAGTCTTCCGCCTTATCGACGGTTCCTTCGAGTCCCTTGCCGTCGATGTCCGTCCCCACGACGGTGAGACCGTTGTGGGCGAGAGCCACAGTCGTCGCCCTCCCGATTCCTGATGCAGCACCCGTCACGACAGCGACGTTGTCTGTGTCGAAGTAGCCGTCGTCTATGCTAAGAATACCGTCCCCCGTAAGCTCCGGCTCTTCGAGGCTGAAATCTGTGTCTGACATAACGTCTACTTCGAAGCGTTCCGCACATATAACTATGGCGCGGAACTGCACATTCCGGTCACCGACAAAACATCTTCTGCCTGTTCGGTAAACGTGGCGACGGAACGTTACACACAGCCGCATCGATACTGTTCGTTCCGTAAAATTCCGCCCACGGCTTAAACGACGCCGAACTGTATCTCTGGCATGGTAGAAAAGAATGAGCCGTGGGCGACGTGTCCTGACTGTGGGGAAGACACTGTGAACGGACAGGGTGTCGTATTATGCGGTAGATGCGGCTGGGAAGACACGGAACGCCTTACGACGGACGGCGGTAGTGAGGGCGAAACCGCGCTCCTGCGCACCGAGGCGGAACGCGTCGAAACGACCGTGTCAGGTAAACTCGACAACTCAGTCTGTCTCATCACGGGCGCGTCAGAGGGCATCCTGCTCCTCTTGTTCGTGTTCCTCAAAGACGCCGCCGCAGTCCTCACACTCCCAGACGAGATTTCCGTTTTCTTCTCTGACGGGATACAGGGAGTCCTTCGAACCGCAGTTCCCACACAGAGTCTCGATTATCTTCATCTATCTTTATTATCGTCCGAGGCTGGCGATACCTGTCCCTGCCCCGACTTCGTGGCTCATATACCGTACGGTATGTTAAATAGCTGGTTTGTTAGTGATAGACTCGTTCACAACCGACCGCCGCATATCCGGACGCACGTGTACCGGAACACGGTTTCCGTTTGAAGCGGATGTGAGCCGTCGGTTCACAGCCAACGTACGTTTATACGCGTTCGGTGCTTACACGTGGCAATGACAGAACAGTTCGCCGTCTACGAGTGCCGGTCGTGCGACAACTACGTGCTTTCGACAGCCGCCGACTCTGAGATGACCTGCTGCGGTGGCTCTCTCGTGGAGGTACGCGACGACGAGGGCGCGGAGATAGAGCCGCCCGAGACGAAGACGCTGTTCAAACAGGTCTTCGGCATGACGGAGACTGAGATGGATATCTGTCTCTGTGTCATGGACGAAGGAGAGGCGACGGCGAACGACATCTCCGACGTTCTCGGCGTCGAGCGCAGCGTCGTCTCGCGTTACGCCAACCATCTCGTGAAGGTCGGCTTCCTCCACAAGTCGGAGCGCAACCTCCGCGAAGGCGGACGTGTCCATGTCTACACGCACGCGACTCCCGAGGAGGTGACACGGAGCCTGACGCTTGGTTTCTACCGTTGGGCGGCTGACGCGACGGAGCTTATCGACGAGTTTGAGCGTCAGAAGATGGAGCAGATGGCTGCGGCGGAAACGGAGGATGACAAGAAACAGAGCGTCTACTGGGAGTGACAGCACGACGACCGTCTGTGCGCGTCCGCGTAACAGGCGCGGTCTGTTTATATCTGCCCACGGCGTCCATCGGAAACGATAGCTATGTCAGCTAAGGAACTACCGCCGAGCGCGAAACTCGTTCTCAAGGTCATCGAGGTCGAGGGCGCGCACGACAGAGGCGAACTCGTCGAATGCACCGGTCTGCCCGAGAGCACGGCAAGGTACGCTGCCGAGCGACTCGTCGACGAAGGAATAGTCGAGAAGAGGCTACGCGGCGAAGATGTCGTCTACGACCTCGTCTGAGTTCGACGGCTCCTGATTCTGCCTCTCGCTCCATGCGACTGTGCGGCGGTGAGACACGTCCGAGGTAGCTGTTTACAGCCGTGAAACGTCGTCTTCTCTGATGTCAGAGACAGCAACCGCCGAAGACGTGGAAACCGAGACTGAGACTACGGAGACAGGCATACTGAACACGACACCCAAGAAGTTAGCGGCGGGCGCGGTCGGCGGCTTCGTCGGAAGTCTTCTCATGGGTATCATGATGCAGACGATGAACCCCGGGACGTTACAGATGGGAATACCTGCGATGTACGGTGTCGAGGGACCAGCACTCGGTGTTGGATGGGCGTTCCACCAGTGGCACGGCGTCTTCCTCGGCATCGTCTACGTCGTCGGCGTCGAGAACATCGAGACTCTCCGCGAGAAGGCACGCACGCTCGCCGGTTCGGTCGGCTTGGGCGTCGGGTACGGTGTTCTCACGACTCTCCTTCCCGTTCTCGTCATGCCGCTCTGGCTCTTCGGCGTCGGATTCGAGGGCGCGCCGCCTTTCCCGAACGTCGGCTTCCCCGACACGGCTATGAGCGTCGTCAGCCACGTCGTCTACTCGCTGCCGCTCGCTCTCGTCTACTACTTCGTGGCGCGCGATAGTTAGATACGTATAAGCCTTGCGACTGTGAGTGAATCAAGAAGATGATAATGGTGGGCGGACTGTTCGCGGTCGTCGGCTACCTCCTCCTCCTGTTCTCGGGGCTTCAGGAGATATCCCCGATAAGCGCGGCGTTCACGGAGGACTCCGTGAAGATGTGGTTCAAGCTTGGCGGCGTCAGCCATATACTCATCGGGATATTCATCTCGTTGGTGGCTATCATACGTACGCTGAGCCTCGTGCCGCACCGTCTCGGCGAACAGCTCGACTGATGGTCACCTACGCTTTCACGGAGTAAACGTAATTAGACAGCAGCCCCTTCTTCGGATGTGCGCTTAGACGAATACGTCGACGTGGAGGTTGACGACGACCGACGCGTCCGGAAGCTCGCTCAGGAGAAGTCGTACGAGATACTTGACTACTTGGACGGC
>JAQZDD010000316.1 GCA_028751055.1 Euryarchaeota archaeon Ods04
GTCCTTACCTGTCTATCTGTTGTGCATGTAGCTGTACCTCTCCTCCGTGTGCTGTATACCTCTCGTCTGGGCTACGACACGCACCATCTCGAACGTGCCGCCGAACGCGAAGCCGATGAGGTACGGCGTGTACGCGAGCATCGAGTCGCTCACGGTTCCTATCATGAAGAGACCGATTGTGGCTATGAAGAAGACGCCTATAGGCGCGCCCCGCTGTGTCGTGGCAGAGTAGTCTTCGGTTCCGACCTTCGTGCCTCGGACGATTGCGGCGGCGAGGACGCCGAAAGCCGCGGCAGAGGTTCCGTAGACCTCCAAGCCGAAAGACATTCCGCCGAGCATGACGGCGAAGATATGCGAGACGAAGACGACACCGAGAACGTTCTTGTTGCTGGTCATGAGTGTCAGAAAGATGCCTGCGGGAACGAAGAAGTACATGCTCGTCATGAAGGTCTCGGGCGTGTCGTGCAGGAAGAGGCTTATGACGTAGTGCATCGGGTTGATGAGGGCTATCTCGTCTATGTAGCCCGTCGATATCTCCGTCTCGTAAACAACCCAGCCGCTCAGCCCCGCTACCCCGATAATAGTTAGCGGGACGTAGCCCATGAGCTTCCAGATTTTGATTACAGCTTTGTTTATCATACGTCCCCCTGTTTCCCGTGTGCAGGTGCTAAGTTTTTGAATAGATTAAGATTTTTGGTTATCTGTGTTACAGTTTGCGTATAATGGTTTGGCGTCTTCATAAAGGTTTAGGCTGCTCCTCCGTCGCGGAGGACGAGGAAGGTTTATACAGTCGGAACTGAGACAAGAAGGAGACACGAACCGGGACAGAAACACGAGGGTGATGCAGAGATGGATAATATGGAAGAACAGAAAGACACGACGACGAGACGCGAGGTTCTCAGGTCGGCGGCACTCGTCGGGGGTGGCGGCGTCGCCGGATACGGCGCGGCGTCCGTAAAGACGAACGGAACGGCTTGCGACGAACCGCTTCCTAGTGCCGTGCGCGAGATGGACGGCGACACGGAGTTCTGGCTCGGCGACGACGACGAACTGCAGAGCCGTCCCATGTACACGCTCAGCCTTCCCGGTACACACCACGCTTCTTTCTACGAGATGACCGACAACTGGCTCTCGGCGGACTTCCTCAGCCGTGGACACGTCGAACGGTGGACGAAGCCGCAGTCGCGCGACGTACGTACACAGTTGGAGGACGGCATCCGGTACCTCGACGTGCGTCCTTTCTACGACGCAGAAGCCGCCGCGGACGGCGGTAGGCGGTTCTGGGGGCACCACGAGGTTGCGCGCGGCGCGCCGCTTGACGACGTCTTCGGTGACATCGCTGACTTCCTTGCGGAGGCGGACGCGTCGACGGACGGAAACGAGATAGTCTTCGTGAAGCTCTCACATATCGACGGCTTCGACACCAAGGAGTCGCGCGAGGGCTTCGCCGACTTTCTGCGGTCTCACCTAGGCGAATACGCGTTCGAACTCCCCGCCGAGGAGCCTTCCGAACTCCTATCGCGTCCTTTGTCGTCGTTCGACGGTTCGCGTGTCGGAGTCCTCTACGAGGGCGAAAATCCGTGGGAAGGCGTCGCCGACAGCCGCGAAAGATGGCTCAGGGACGGCTGGGTCAACAAACCGACTGTCGGGGATGCTCACAGAGCGGCTGTCGGACTCACGCACACCGACGCCTCGCGTCTCGGCGAGACGGGCTACTACGTCACGCCTACGGAGGGACGTATCGCGCTCGCCGTCCTGACGGGCTGGCTACCTTTCTCGGGCGCGTGGCTCGGATACTCAGGTCTGCGCGAAGCCGCGTCTGAGATGTCCCGACTCTTCCCGTGCTACCTCAACCACGCGCTCGCCGACGACTCCGTCAACCCGAACGTCCTCACGGTCGACTACTACCACGAGACGGCTGTCGTCGACGCATGCCGTTACCTTTCACGTCGTGGGCTGCACCGTCCACATCCGTAGGAAGCTTCTCCGAAGCAGAAACGTTAAGGCGTGTCTTGAGTATCGTTAACCTATGTCAGACGAAGCCGTGCTTTTCGACATAACCGACGACGTAGCGACGCTCACGCTCAACAGACCCGACACACGTAACGCCATCACCGACGAGATAGCCGACGGCGTCATGGACGCGCTCGACGAAATCGAGGAACTCGAAGAGGACGACGA
>JAQZDD010000015.1 GCA_028751055.1 Euryarchaeota archaeon Ods04
GCCTCCGCCGTCTCACGCCTCACGAGTTGGCGCGCCTCGTCGTCGTCGTACGTCGCTCCGCGCTCCACCTCCTCAACCTTCTCCGGTCCTGCCGACGCAACTGTCATCTCGCCGCGTGCCGTGTCGACGTGTACGTGTGTCCTTACGCTGACACACGCGACGGCACATCCGACCGCGCCGCATACCTCGGCGTTCTCGGGTACGACAACCTCGTCCGCCCAGTCGATACGGTCGGCGAGACGGTCGGCGAGCGCGGTGGCGAGCGCGCCCCCGACGACGACGGTTCCGGCACGGCTTCCGAGCGACTCGACAGCCTCAACAACGGCGGTCACGAAGGCGTCGGCTGTTTTACGTGCCACCTCGTCGGGGTCGCCTACCGTCGAAAGGGCTTCGCGCGCCGCCTCCTTATCGCCTTTCTGCGTCTCGCCTAAGACACGGAGGGCGTCGGTAGGTGTCGGCGACGGTCCGCCGAACGCCGCGGCGGAGCCTTCACGTACACCCGTCAGACCGTTCTCGTCGATACGTGTGTCGCCGCCGACGGTGGCGTCGACGGAGACGACGCCGTCGTAGAAGGTCTTGAGGCTGCCCGCACCGATACCGTCGGTCAGAGCAGGAAAGCCGTCCTCGACAAGCGTCACGTCGGTCGTCGTGCCGCCTACGTCGACGCAGACAGCCTCGTCAACGTCCGAGAGAGCGACGAGTCCCAAGCTACTCGAAGCAGGACCGCTCCTGAGGGTGTGCGCAGGCGTCGCATTCGCCGACTCGCGCGACAGCATAGCCGCGTCGCCCTTGAGGTAGTAGACGGGCGCGTCGACACCCCTCGATTCAAGAGCGTCGTGGAGAGAAGACTCGAAGTCGCCGAAGACGGGCTTCGACTTTGCGTTTGCGACCGTCGTCTCGGCACGCGCAGGAAAGCCGAGCAAGCCGCCCGACTCGTGTCCAAGGGAGACGGTCGGCGCGTCGATGCTTTCCGCCGCCTCCTTTTCGAGTTCAGGGTTGCGTGTCGAGAACTTCGCCGTGACGGCAACCGTACCGTGTGACGGCTCCACACCGTCGAGTTCGAGAGGCTCCGTGACACGTCCGCGGTGGTCGACACAGCCGTCGACGACGACGTTCTCGTCGCCCGCGTAGGCGAGTTCGGGCGAGAGACCGACGCCGGGAACGACGACGTTGGTGCAGTCGGGAAGCGTGTCCTGTACTGCGGCGTTCAGAACACGCGTGGTCGAGACGACGACACGGCTCAACGCGTCGACATCCGTCTTTTCGACGAGTTCGTCAAGGAGAGCACCGCCCGCGCCTTCCTCTTCCGACGGCATCTTGGCTGTTGCGACGACTTCGCCTTCGTCGCAGTCGCCGTTACCCTCGCTAATCACCACACCGTCGTAGTTCGTTCCTCCTGCGTCTATTCCGAGAATCACGTTTCTTTCTCCCTGTCGGTTTCCGGCTCCGACTCTTTTTCGGTCTCAGTTTCTGCTTCGGTTTCTACACGGACACGTAGTATTCTTGTGTTTTCCGTCTCCTCGACGGTCAGCACCACGTCCTCGTACCTGACCACCTCACCTTCCTCGACTAAACGTCCCATACGGTTGTAGATGAAGCCCGCAACTGTCTCGAACTCGCCTTCCTCGGGGAGTTCGATACCGAGTTCGTCGTTGACTTCGTCGACGTTGACCTCGCCCTTGACGATTATGGTGTTGTCGTCGATACGTTCGATGGGGACTTCCTCCTCCGTCTCGAATATCTCGCCTACAATCTCCTCGACGATGTCCTCAACCGTCACAAGCCCCTTCGTGGAGCCGAACTCGTCTATGACGATTGCGAGATGGATACGTTCGTCCTGTAGCTCCTGCAGGAGGTCGTCTATCTCCTTCGTCTCCGGGACGTGCAGCGTCGGTTCGACGATGTCTTCGGGAGTTGCGTCGGTGTCGAGCGCGGGAACTATGTCACGTATGTCGACGATACCTACGATATTGTCGAGGTTCTTCCTGTGGACAGGTACACGCGTCACGTCGTTCTCGACACAGACATCGAGCACCTCTTCGAGCGACGTGTCGGCACTCACCGACACCATGTCGAGACGCGGAACCATCACCTCCTTCGCTATCGTGTTCGTGAAACGGAAGACGCTCTGTATCATCTCGCGCTCGTCCTCGTCTATGACGCCCTCCGCCTCTCCTGTACGGAGTATGCCCTCTATCTCGTCACGTGTTACGTACGTCGACTCTATGTCCGACCGTCCGCCTGTAAACCTGTTGACGACACGTGTCAGGCGGTCGAAGAAGACGACAGCGGGGTACATGACGTACTGCGAGAACTGGAGCGGACGCGCGATACGGAGTGCCCAGCTTTCGGTGTTCTCGACGGCGTACGACTTGGGCGCGGACTCGCCGAGCACGAGCACCAAGAAGCTGATTACGAACGTGGTCAGTGCGACAGCGACGGCGTCGGAGAAGTAGAAGGCGAAAAGCGCGGTAGCTATCGAGGTCATCGCTATGTTGACGACGTTGTTACCGACCAGAATCGTAACAAGGAGGCGGTGGGGGTTGTCGCGTAGCTTCTTTAGCGTCGCCGCACGTCTGCCGTCGCCTTCCGCGAGGGAGTCTATCCTGTGCCTTTCGAGCGAGAACATAGCTATCTCGCTGCTTGAAAAGAAGGCACTCAGAACCATAAGAAGACCGACCGCCGCCACACCAGCCACCACTATCGGTTCGACCATGAGTACAACGGTTTAGGTTATGGGGCGGTGTTAAATATGTTTACGGACGCTCGCTCCGAGCGAACGACCTCACAAGCAAACGACACCGACTTGTCAGTCGACGGTCTTTTTCACGTATGGAGTCGCTCTGCGTCCGCGTACCGCGCGAGGAAGGCGAGGAGACGCGTCAGAGACTCGCCGACGAAGGTGTTCTCAACCGCGACCTGCGTATACAGCAGGAGGACGGCTACCTGTACGTTCCCGTCACGGACGTGCCCGACGGTATCGGCTTCGATACAGAGAGACGCGAGTTCGAGGAACGCGAGACGCAGACCGACGCCGCCGATGTACTAGGTTACGAGCCAAGGTTCGAGACGGTGGGCGACGTCGCACTTCTGGAGCCGGAGGAGGATGACGAGGCTGGCGAAGCACTCGTCGAGGCGGACAACGGCATAGTGACGGCACTACGTGTCGAGTCGAAGGTCGAAGGCGACGAACGGACACGCAGGATGTCGCACGTCGCGGGCGAAGAGAAGACGACGACGGTGCACAGGGAGTACGGACGTGAGTTCGTCGTTGACCTTACTGACGTCTATTTTACGCCACGCCTCGCAGAGGAGCGCGAACGTGTCGCCTCGCAGGTCAACGGAGGCGAGACTGTCTTCGACATGTTCGCGGGCGTCGGTCCTTTCGCCGTGGCGGCGGCGGAGAGGGGCGCGCACGTCGTCGCTTCGGACATAAATACGCGTGCTGTCGAACTCCTGCGCGAGAACGCAGAGCGCAACAACGTCTCGGAGAGGGTGGAGGCGTACAACGAAGACGCGCGTGAGGTGGCGAAGCTTGTCGCAGAGGAAGGCGGAGCGGACAGAGTCTACATGAACCTGCCGCACACAGCCGACGAGTTCTTGGACGCCGCTTGCGAGGCGGCGCGCTCCGGATGTGTCGTACATTACTACGATATACGCCACGAGGACGACCTTTTCGGAGGTGCTGTCAAGGAGATACGCGCCGTTGCGGAGAAGGCGGGCTACGAAATCGAGATTCTCGACAAGGTCGTAGTCCGGTCGTACGCACCCTACGACTACAACGTCTGTATCGACTTCCGTCTCTTCTAACGGTTCGACAGGCTTACGTCGCGCGCCCGCCTGCCGCCTGTATGCGCATAGGCGTCGACGTAGGCGGGACTTTCACCGACGTCGTTCTGTCGACGCAGGACGGTCTGGTCACAGCCAAGACGCCGACGACCGACGACCAGAGCGTCGGCGTCGTCCGTGGAGTCGAGAAGGCGTGCGAGATTGCGGGTACCGAGCCTTCCGAAGTCGACGAACTGGTACACGCGACGACCGTCGGCGTCAACACGCTTCTGGAACGCGACGGGGCGCGTACGGCACTCGTTACGACGGAGGGCTTCGGCGACGTTCTCGAAATACGTCGACAGACACGCGACGAACTCTACGACTTAGAGGCGAAACGCACGCCGCCGTTCGTTCCACGTGAGAGAAGGCACGAAGTAGAGGAGCGCGCTACCGTCGACGGCGTGACAGAGGAGGTAGACGAAGACGAACTCCGCGCTCTGCCTCTCGACGGCGTGGAGAGCGTCGCCATCTGCTTTCTTCATTCGTACGCACATACCGAGAACGAACGTGAGGCGGCGCGTGTCCTGCGCGACGAGTTCGACGCACACGTCTCCGTCTCCTCCGACGTACTTCCGGAGTTCCGCGAGTACGAACGCGCCTCGACGACCGTCGTCGACGCTTACGTTACGCCGCGTGTCGCCTCGTACCTGAACAGGCTCGTCGAACGTCTCGACGGTGTGGGCGCGCCCGTTCCGCGTGTCATGTCTTCGAACGGCGGTGTGGTGCGCGCAGAACGCGCAGCGGAGAGCGCGGTCGGTACCGTCATGTCAGGACCTGCGGCGGGCGTCGTCGGCGCGTCGGAGTACGGTGACCGTGTCGTCAGTTTCGACATGGGCGGCACCTCAACAGACGTGGGTCTGGTACGTGACGGCGTCGAGAAGACGACCGAAACGCGCGTCGAAGGCGCGCACGTCGGCGTTCCTTCAGTCGACGTTACGACCGTGGGCGCGGGAGGCGGCAGTATCGCATACGTCGACGAAGGCGGTGCACTCCGCGTCGGTCCCGAGTCGGCGGGCGCGGAACCCGGTCCGGCGTGCTACGGACTCGGCGGCGAAAGACCGACCGTGACGGACGCCGATGTCGCGCTCGGATACGTCCGCGGCGGAAAGGAGTTCGGCGACGAGGTGGTGGTGGACGCAGAAGCGGCGAGTGACGCGCTTTCAACGCTCGAAGGCTTCGACGACGCGACCGAGGCGGCGTTGGGTGTACGGCGTGTCGCCGACGAGAAGACCGCGCGCGCCGTCCGTTCGATGACCGTCGAACGCGGCTACGACCCTCGCGGATTCACGATGGTCGCCTTCGGCGGTGCAGGTCCTGCGCACGCCGCGAACGTCGCAGAGTCGCTCGGTATCGAGGAGGTCGTCGTCCCGCGTGCGGGCGGCGTTCTTTCGGCATACGGTCTTCTGTGCGCCGACGAGAAGGCAGAGGCGTCGCGTACCGTCGGAAGAGACGACGACAACGAGGAGGTTCTGCGTGAACTCGAAACGGAGGCGCGCGACGAACTTGGCAGGACGGACGCTCAGGTGCGGCGTTACGCCGACGTGCGTTACGCGGGACAGGGCACAGAACTCACAGTACGCGCCGGTCGTCCTTTCGACGCCGACGGGACGCGCGACGCCTTCAAACGCGAACACGAGACACGTTACGGATACACGATGGAAGAGGAGGTACGTGTCGTCTCTCTGCGCGCCGAGGCTGTCGTCGAAAAAACGTCTCCGGAGACGGGTACGGAAACGAAAGGCGGTGCAGAGAAGAACGAACCGACGGGGATACACGACGCCGTCTTCACCGAAGGCACGCACGAGACAGCCTTCTACGACGGCATCGGAACCGTCGGAGCGGACGGCGTACTCGAAACACCCGCAGTCGTCGAGTACGGCGAGACCACCGCCGTAGTGCCGCCCGGATGGGAAGCACGTGTCAAGGACGGCGACCTGTACATGCGCGTGTCAGAGGAGGGCGAAACATGACCGAACCCAGTCCCGTAGAACTCGAACTCGCGAGGAACCGCCTCGAAGGTATCGCCGACGAGATAGGCGGCGTCTTAGTCTCGACGGCGTACTCGCCAAACATCAAGGAACGCCGCGACTGCTCCGCCGCGCTCTTCGACGACGAGGCGCGCTGCTTCGCACAGGCGGCGCACATACCCGTCCACTTAGGCGCGATGCCAGCGTCGGTCGAAGCAGCGGCGCGTCTCGAACCCGAATCCGGCGACGTGGTAATGCTCAACGACCCTTTCGCAGGAGGGACACATCTACCCGACGTGACTCTCGTTTCGCCCGTCTTCGTCGGAGGCGAACAAGTCGGATACGTTGCGACACGCGCACACCACGCCGACGTGGGCGGAACCGCACCGGGAAGCATGCCTGCCGACTCACGGAGCGTTCACGACGAAGGTCTACGCGTACCGCCCGTGCGTCTCGTTGAGGGCGGCGAGACGAACGAGGACGTTCTCGATGTGTTTCTTGCGAACGTACGCGGTTCCGACGAACGCCGCGCCGACCTCCGTGCCCAACTGTCGGCGAACGAACGCGGCGTCGAACGTCTGTCGGAGTACGTCGACCAAGACGGAACGCGTGCCTTCGGCGCGCTCATCGACTACGCCGAGCGACGGACGCGCGACGAGATAGACGCACTCCCCGACGGGACGTACGACGCAACCGAAAGCATGGACGGCGACCTGCGCGTCTCCGTCGAAGTCGAGATAGACGGAGACAGCATGACGGTGGACTTCGAAGGCACGTCGGAACAGGACGACGGAAACCTCAACGCACCCCGCGCCGTCGCGGAGAGCGCGGTTGCGTTCGTCGTCCGTTGCGTCACGAGCGACGACGTTCCGCCCAACGCAGGTTCGCTCGCGCCCGTCGACGTGAGGATACCGTCGAACTCTCTGCTTGACCCCGAACCGCCCGCCGCCGTAGCAGGCGGTAACGTCGAGACGAGTCAGCGCGTCGTCGACGCCGTGGTGGAGGCAGTACGCGGCGCGACCGACGTTCCTGCGCAGGGACAGGGAACGATGAACAGCGTTACCGTCGGAAACGACTCGTTCTCGTACTACGAGACTGTCGGAGGCGGCGCGGGAGCGTCCGCCGACAGGGACGGCACGGACGGCGTGCACGTCGGAATGACCAACACGCTCAACACGCCCGTCGAGGCGTTGGAGCGCGAGTACCCGCTACGTGTCGACGAGTACGCTCTGCGCGACGGTAGCGGCGGCAGGGGTGCGCACGAAGGCGGAGACGGTATCGTACGCGCCTTCGTCGTCTTAGAGGACGCGTCCGTTTCGTTCCTCACCGACAGACGCGAGAAGTCGCCCAAAGGAGCGGAAGGAGGGGATGACGGCGCGACGGGCGTCAATCTGGTCGACGGCGAGAAGGTCGGTGCGCGCGCAGTCGTTGAGGTCGACGCAGGAACGCGTGTCGAGGTAAGGACGCCGGGAGGCGGCGGATACGGTGCGAGCGGCGACTAGGCGTCTCTGCTTTCATGCTCCTCGACGGCACGCAGGTACGCCTCGTGCGGCGTCACGTCGAGTTCGTCAGTCGCCTCTTGGAGTATGACGACGCCGTCGTAGAGAACGGTAAGACGGTCGACGCAGTCGAAGTCATCGAGGTTGTGTGTCGAGACCAAGACGGCGTTGCCTTCGTCGGCGTACTCACCGACGAGTTCGACGAGCCTTCTCTTCGAAACGTCGTCGAGTTCGTCGAGCGGTTCGTCGAAAAGGACGGTTTCGGGTTCGCCCGCGAGTGCGAGCGCGGCGTCTAACTTTTTCCTGAAGCCGCCCGACAGCGCGGAGGCACGCCTGTCGTAAACACGGTCAAGACGCAGAGTCTCAGCGACGCCTTTGTCGGCACCGAAGACGGAGATGTTCTCCGCGACGGTCAGGTCGTCAAGGATACGCGGCTTCTGAAAGGCGCATCCGACCTTGCCGTCGCGGACAACCTCGCCCGAGTCAGGTGCGATACGTCCGAGCGCGATGTCAAGAAGCGTCGTCTTGCCGCTACCGTTCGGACCGACGAGCGCGTGAACTTCACCGCGACGGACGTGCAGGTCGACGTCGTGGAGTGCGACGGTGTCGCCGTATCTCTTAGAAACTTTTCTAAGCTCTATCACGGTTCGTACCTCCTTGACGCGACGAAGAGAGCGACGAAACACAGCACCGTAAAGCCGACGAGCAGAACGAACCTGTCGGCGAAAAGCGTCGGCGGTATCTCTTTCGTGGTGTGGCTTCTAAACGCGACCGCAGACTGGTGGGTGGGCAGAACGCGCGCAATATCGCCGCGTAGCGACGAGAAGAAGCCCGGCGGATAGACGAGGTTGGAGAAGACGAGCACGCCGAAAAGCAACGTCGCGTTGACGAAACGTCCGAGCGCGCCGAACGACGTAGCGACCGTAACGGCGGAGCCGATGAGAGCGAGGTAGACGAACGTGACGACCAAGAAGGCTATAGCCGGAGCCGAGAGGAAGACGACTGCGTAGCCGAAGTAGCTTGCGACGAGATGGAAGACCGCGAGAGGCACGGCGAGGAGGACGGCGTAAAACAGTATCTTCGCAACGACGACGGAGACGAGCGAGGTTTCGAGACGCAGGCGTTCTATGGCGTTCTTCTCGCGCCGGAGTTCGTGTGGTATGTACGTCAGACCGAGCACGAAGACGAGCACCGTAAGAAGAACGGGCATGAGGTACTCCGACAGGCTCTTCTCGTCACCGACAAAGCTCCTCTCGACCGATATGTCGGTTCCCGCAGCACGGAAGCCGGTGTCGAGTATCGACACTACTATCCTAGAAGGTTCGTGGAAAGGAACGACAGCACCGTGCACGTGCACTACGAACTCTCCCTCGCGCTCACCACCGAAGTCGTGTGGTACCTCTATCGCGGCGTAGAACTCCTCGCGCTCCAGCGCGCGTTCGTAGTCGCCTCGGTAGACAGACGGGCTTGCGAAGGCGGACATCACACCCCTGACGGCGTCAAGCTCCTCGTCGGTGACTTCCTCGTCGGCTGGAACGACGGCAACCGGTGAGTCGCGCGGTATCACGTCCTCGAAGACGAGTGACGCGCCCGCGAAGACAGCAGGCAGTATGACCAACAGCAGAAGCAGAGCGGGTAGGCGGTTCTTCGCCGACAGAAGCTCCTTCTTGAGTAACGAAGTTCTCTTCACAGGGTTCTCAGGTTGTTAGCTTAAGCTTGTCTCAGCGTAGCGAGAAGGTCAGCCTGCGAAGGGGTCGTCTTCGAAGTCTTCGAAGTCATCAGGTTCCCCTTCAGGCGGCATCGGCTCTTCGGGTGGCTGTCCGGGTGCCGGTCCGGCAGGAGCCGCGTCCTCAAGTGCCTCTATACGTTCGATGAGGTCGTCGACCGTCGTCTCGTACGAAACCATTACTGTCGAGTCGTCCCGTTCCACCTCTAATGGGTCAAGCAGGTCGCTCAGCTCCTCGCCGAACATCATTCCGCCGATGGCTATCATACCGTCTATCGCGTCGGAGATATCCTGAGCGTCCTCCTCGCTACCCGTACGCATGTTAGCGGAAATACCCATCAGGTCTCCTTCCGTGTAGTACGAACCCGAGACGATGGTTATCTCCTCGAAGGCACCGGTGTCTATGGCTTCGTCTTCGGGCAGATCGGTGTCAGGGACAGAGAACGCGAAGTTGACGTAGCCGTCACGCACGCGGTCGAGTTCCTCGCGGAGGTCGCCGGAGAGCGCGTCCATGTCGCCCTGTGCCACGTCTATCGTGTCACGGACAGCCTGTTCCTCACCGACCGAGTAGGTTCCGTCCGCGAGCACAGCCATGTATGCGGGTTCCTCAGTCTCGTCCTCAGGTTCTATCGTGTAGAACGGAAGTCCGTTGTACTCATCGGCGTCGACCGTGGCTTCCCGCTCTATCTCCTCTATGATTTCGTCCTCAGTCCATCCCGCCGTGAATATCGCCGCCGCGTACTCATCCTCTTCCGCCTGCATCTCTACGGGGTCATCAGGAACCGAACCGAAGACAGCGACCTCAATCAGTTCCCTCGGGTCAAGGTCGATGTCCTCTTCCTCCATGAAGTCGTCCCAGATTTCGTCATAGCTCTCGGGACCGTCGTAGTCAGGGTCGTCCTCCATCTCCATCTCTATCAGCCGGTTAGCGACGTCCTCCGTCACCTGGTCTTCGAGTATAGCCATGTCAAGGTGGAAGACTGCGTCGGCTTCGTCGGGTACGAAGTCGAGTACATCCGCGTCGGTCTCTTCACCATCTATGCAGCCGGACAGCGCGACCATCGCCGCAAGCGCGAA
>JAQZDD010000265.1 GCA_028751055.1 Euryarchaeota archaeon Ods04
CCGCCTCCCCGTCTAAGACGTGGTAGACCTTGTCCGAAGCCGCGTGTTCGTGTAGCTCCTGTTTCTGCCCCTTATCGAAGCAGTAGACATCGGCGAAGAACCGTTCGGTCTCGAACAGGTTGACCTTCTCGAACTCGTCGCCGAAGGCATGGACGGTCGTTACGTCTGATACTTCCATGCGAGAAGAACGGTTCCGGAGCGACTTATGTCTAGTCCCAGCGTTCGACCGTATCGCCTGAGTCGTCGGGGACGCGGTATCCCTTCGTCTTTGTCTCGCTTAGTTCGGCGACGGCGTCAAGGAAAGACACAACACCTTCCTTCTCCCTGCGGTCGTCGGCGACGAGGAAGTCAACGGTTGACCATCCTGTCGGCTCGAAACTCAGGTCGTTGCGTACAGCGACGTCTTCGCCGACAAAGGCTGCGTCCACCTTTCCGGAAACGACGGCGTTGACCGCACCTTCCTCGGAGCGGAAGACACGCGTCTCCGCTTCGGCGTCCATGTCGTCCTCGTCGCGGGCGTTGTCCTCGTCGAAACGGCGTCGGAGAGCGTATCCGTCGGGTAGGACGCCGACGACTTCGGCGTCCTCGCTCCCGCCGTCCGCGCGCGCGTATCCGACGCGCCGGTCGTAGCCGCGTACGAGAGACACGTCCGAAACGCCGAGTTCGCCGAGTTCGCCGAGTTCCTCGGACGGAACACCGACAGCCGCGACATCGACGATGCCGTTCCGGAGACGGCGCGCACCCTCGACGGAACCCACGGAGAGCCAACGCGCGCCGCGTCCTTCGAGAGTGTCGTTGAGGAGGCTGTTAGTTTCGCCCGCTCCGAGTAGCGCGGGCGGTGACGCACCGCCGAAGAGCGAAACCTCGACTTCGTCCCCCGCGTCTAAGTAGTTGGTGGCGGGTTCGACGGTCACGTAGCCGTCGGCGAGAGTCAGCGACGTCGTCGCGCCGCTACCCTTGTCGACCGAGTATGCGAGCGTACCGCCTTCGCCGCCGCGCTCAACGAGACCGACCGGCAGGATACGTGTCCGTCCGCCTTCTGTGCGTACCTCGTCGGCGACTGTCGCGCTTAGGGTACGCCTCTCGGCTTCGCGTTCCTTGCCCGCCGCGGCGCGCACCATCCCCGCGACGAAGATACGGAAGACAGAGAGCGCGCTTATCGGGTTTCCCGGAAGACCGACGAACGGCGTTTCGTCCAGCCTTCCGAAGACCGTGGGGCGTCCGGGCTTTAGCGCGACACCGTGTAGCAGAAGTTCACCCTCCTCCTTGACGACGCGGTAGACGACATCCTCGTCGCTCGCGCTTGTCGAACCGCTCGAAAGCACGAGGTCGCACTCTTCGGCGGCTTCACGCATCACACGCACCATCTCGTCGTAGTCGTCGCCGACGTGGTCGTAAATCTTCGGTTCGCCTCCTGCCTCCTCAACCGCCGCCGCGACGGAGAACGTGTTGACGTCGTGTATCTGTCCCTCGGCGAGCGTGCCGCCCGGGCGGACGAGTTCGTCGCCCGTGCTGACGATGCCGACGCGCGGCGGTGCGTAGACAGGAACAGTCTCCGTGCCGACGGCGGCGGCGAGTCCTATCTCGCGCTGTGAAACCGTCTCGCCCGCGAGGAGAGCGCGCTCGCCCGCCGCCACGTCCGAACCCGCGAACATGACGCTGTCGGCGGGCGCGAGTGCCGTCCTGACCTCGACGTGTTCGCCGTCGGTCGCCGTCCTCTCAACAGGAACGACTGCGTCCGCGCCTTCGGGTATAGGCGCGCCCGTCGCTATCTCCGCCGCCTCGCCCTCTCCGACCGTAACGTCGGGCGACGTTCCCGCCGAAACGGAGCCGACTACTTCGAGCGTCGCGGGTTCGACTTCGTCCGCGCCGTACGTGTCGCGCGCCCTGACAGCGTATCCGTCCATGAGCGACCTGTCGAACCCCGGAACGTCGATAGGCGACTCGACGCTCTCGGCTAAGACGCGTCCGCGCGCCTCGACGAGCGGCACTTCCTCGACACGACGCTCGGGCGTGAGTTTCTCTGCAATCTCCTCCGCTTCTTCGACAGACGCGAGGTCACGGAACTCTTTTCTCATGCTCAAGCCTCCCACAGGAGTACGTCTACCTCGTCTCCTTCGGCGTATCCTTCACGGCTCTCGGGCGTGACGACGAATCCGTCTGCGTCCGCGACGCTCGAAAGCACGCCCGCGCCTTTCGTGCGCACGGGACGCGCGGTGCGTCCGTCCTCATCCGTGTCGACCGTGACACGCGTGTACGTACGCGCACCGACCTCCGAAGGTATCTTCTCTTCGAGACTGCACCTCACGGAAGGTTCGACAGTCTCTTCGACACCAAGGAGAGCGTCGACTCCGCGCCGTACGAACTCGAACGAGTTGACGACGCACGAGACGGGGTAGCCGGGGAGCGTCACGACGGGTGTGCCGTCAACGACACCGAATCCGACGGGATGTCCGGGCTTGACGGCGACGCCGTGTACGAGCATCTCGCCGACCTCGTCTATAACTTCTGGCAGAAGGTCGCGCTCTCCGACGCTAGAACCGCCCGTCGTGGCGACGAAGTCGGCTGTCTCGGCGGCGGCACGCAGAGAGTCGCGCAACGCGCCCTCGTCGTCCGGTATGACGTCGCTCACG
>JAQZDD010000383.1 GCA_028751055.1 Euryarchaeota archaeon Ods04
ATCGACGAGAAGCACGCGGTCGTCCTCGCTCACGCTGTTGAGGTACATCTCGCCCTCCGAGTAGCCCGTAACCTGCGACACAGAAACCTCGTCGTCGAAGCCGTACGAACGTTTACGGACGACCGTGACTGGTACGTCGACGGCGAGCGAGACTGCTGTGGCGATATGGATTCCCATCGCCTCGGGCGCGACTATCTTGTCTATATCCTCCACGTCTGCGCGCCGAACGATTCCGACGACAATCTCACGCAGAACGGCGGGTTCGAGCGGCGGTACGCCGTCGGTGATAGGATGCACGAAGTACTCGTAGACCTCGCCGTCCTTCTCCTTGCGAACTATCGGCGCGTCCAAGAGTGACTGTCTGAGACGTTCCATACGCGACGAAGAACGACGGGGCGCAAAAGGCTTGCTTCTTGTCACAGCCTCACAGACGCCGCTCTACGGCGTTGAGTACACTTCCAGCCACGTCGCGTTTGTCACCCCGCGCGGTCTCGCTCCACTCCTCCGTGAGTATCTCAACGACAGTCTCGTCGTCACCCATGACAGACGCGTCGTTCGCCACCATCAGGTCGAGGTTCGCGCGTCGCATCACGGAGCGCGCTTCCTCGGCGAGCGACTCGCGGTTCAGACCTGTCTCAGCTTTGAAGCCGACGATGAAGGCGTCGGGAGCGGCTTCACGTACCTTGTCGACCAGCTTAGGAACCTTCTCCATCTCCAGAACTAAGTCCTGTCCGCTCTCTATCTTAGAGTCGGCGGCTTCGACTGTGTAGTCGGATATCGCCGCGGCTGAGACGAAGATGTCACATCCATCCTCAACGGCTTCGAGTGTCGCGTCTATCATGTCGTGCGCGCTCTCGACACGGACGCTGTCAGCGTAACGCACGTCGCCGTCGTAGTTGTGTACGATAGTCACGTCCGCGCCGCGCACGTACGCCTCCTCGGCGACTGCGCGTCCTGTCTTCCCTGAAGACCGTGTCGTGAGGACGCGCACGGGGTCGACGGCTTCCTCGGTACGTCCGCTCGTAATCACGACGCGTTTTCCTTCGAGAGGGCTGTCCGACAGGAGACGTTCGCACTCGGTCGCTATGTCGTCTTTTCCGGCTAACTTCGCCTTGTCCTCCTCTATCTTGGGCGGTATGATATCGATGTCCCATTCCTCCAGCTTTTCGAGGTTCTCGACCACACCCGGGTGGTCGTACATGGGTTCGTGCATCGCAGGCGCGACAGCGACCGGAATACCGCTACCGAGCGCGGTCGTCGCAAACGTCGTGACCGTCGTGTCGTCTATGCCCGAAGCTATCTTTCCGACGGTGTTCGCCGTCGCGGGCGCAATCAGAAACAGGTCTGCCTCCGCGCCGCTACGGAACTCCTCCATCTCGCTCTCGACGCCGCCGCAGAAACGGACGTGTTCGACATCGCCGGTTATCTCGGTGATAACCTCGTTGCCCGACGCGAACTCCAACGCCCACTCGTGGACGATGTTGCGCGCCGCGCCGGTCATCACTGCGTGCACCTCCGCGCCACGTCTGCGGAGTTCGTGTATTATCTTGACGCACTCGACTGCGGCGATACTACCCGTCACGCCCAGTGCTACTGTCTTCCCTTCTAGTCCCATCAAGCCCAACAATGCGCGCCTCTTCTTTAACTCTAAGGATAAGGGGAAG
>JAQZDD010000405.1 GCA_028751055.1 Euryarchaeota archaeon Ods04
ACCTGTTCGAGCCTTCCGTCGCGCATCACGCCGACGCGGTCGCTGATGGAGAGTGCCTCCTCTTGGTCGTGCGTGACGGCGACAGTCGTGACGCCCGCTTCCTTGACGATGCGGCGCACCTCCTCGCGCATACGTACACGCAGACTGACATCCAAGTTCGAGAAAGGCTCGTCAAGCAGGAGAACGTCGGGTTCGGGCGCGAGCGAACGTGCGAGAGCGACACGTTGACGCTGACCGCCCGAAAGCTGTTCGGGCTGTTTCTCGCGGTGGTCTTCGAGACCAACGAGTTCGAGCATCTCGTCGACGCGTCCGTCCGCGTCGACATCGCCGTTAAGCCCGAAAGCGATGTTCTCGTCAACGGTCATGTGTGGAAAAAGAGCGAACTCCTGAAAGACTAGCCCCACATCGCGTTTCTCGGGCTTGACCGACCTTCTGCCGTCGGCGACCTCGTCGCCCGCTATACGTACGCTCCCCGAGTCGGGCGTCTCCAGTCCCGCAATTAGGCGTAACGTCGTCGTCTTTCCGCAACCCGACGGACCTAAGAGAGACATGAACTCGCCGTCACGTACTTCAAGCGTCATATCCTCGACGGCTGGTTCGTCGTCGTACGTCTTCGTCACGCCTTCGAGTTCGAGGACGCGCGACGTGAGTGCCCTGCTCATTCTTGTCTTCCTGTTAGGGTAGCCTAATTGATGTAGCTTGCCATCTCAGTTCAGTCGACGAACGCTTAGCGCGCCGTCACCGCATGCCGCCCTCTTGGCGCAGGAGGACGAGCATCGTCACTCCCGATATCAGGATTAGGAGGAGCGCGGGTATCGCGGCGTACCTGTACGCAAGCGCGTTTTGCGCCTGCCAGACCTTTATGACGAGCGTGTCCATGCCGATTGGCTGGAGCATCAGCGTTATGGGTAGCTCCTTCATCGTCGTCAGGAAGACGAGGACGGCACCGGCTACCATGCCCGGCGCAATCATCGGTAGCGTGACGCGTCTGAACGTTTCGACGGGTCCTGCGTTGAGGGTGCGCGCCGCCTCCATCGTGCTGTCGTCTATCTGCAGAACCGACGACCGTACCGTTCCGACCGCCTGCGGGAGGAAACGGACGACGTAGCCGAAGACCAAGAGAAGGACGCCCTCGCGGTATATTGAGGGAAAAGTGTTGAGTCCGAGAAAGACGAGAGCAAGACCTATGACGACTCCCGGAACAGCGAAGCCGATGTAGGTAGCGCGTTCAAGGACGCGCGAGACGAACGTGTTCGCCCTGCCGGAGTAGTACGCGACAGGCAACGCGAACGCGAGCGCGACGACGGCGGCGAAAGTGGCGAGGTAGACGGAGTTGAACGCAAACTCCGCTTGGAACTCCAACGCCGGAATAGGGTCGCCCTCGCTCCGGAGTATCCAGATGAAGAAGACGGCGACGGGCACGACAAGCGTGACGACGCCCAGAAGAGTCACGAAGCCCATTCCGACCCATTTCCACCGTCCGAGACGGATACTGCCCCCGGTTCCTTCGCCGCCGCCCGCGTCCTCGTCGCGCCC
>JAQZDD010000373.1 GCA_028751055.1 Euryarchaeota archaeon Ods04
CCCCGACACGGCGGTCACGCTCCGCAGGCAGTACCGCATGGCGCAACGGATACAGGCGTTCTCGTCGAAGGAGTTCTACGACGGCGCGTTATTTCCTGCGGACGAGGAGGTGGCACGCCGCTCGCTCGAAGAGTTCGACCCTCCCGACGACTACGCCGACCCCGTGACGTTCGTGCCCGTCGACGGCGAAGAAAGAAAGAACGTCAACCTCACCGAGGCGGAAACAGTCGAGCGCGTATACGACGAACTCGTGAGTGCAGGCTTACCGTCGGACGAAATCGCCGTCATCGCCCCTTTCCGAGCGCAGGTCGCCGAGATAAGCCGCCGCCTCCCTGAAGAAGTCGCTGTCGACACGGTCGACCGTTTCCAGGGTTCGAGCGAGGAGGCCGTAATCGTCTCATTCGTCGCTTCCGACGACCTGAACAGCCCTGTCTTCGAAGACCCGAGAAGGCTCAACGTTGCTCTGACACGCGCCAAACGGTCGCTCGTCCTCGTCGGCAACCCCGACGCGCTACGTACCGACGACTTCTGCTCGCGTCTCTTGGACTGGGCGCGTCGGTGAACGCCGACGACCTACATCACAGGACGAGGTAGCCGACAGCACCCGCCGCCACAGCACCCGATGCGCACGCCGAGAGGTTGACGCCCTCGTTGTCGAGCAACCGTCCTTCGACAGTAGCACCCAAGAGCGAGTCGACGTGTGCTCCTACGACACCGCCGAAAGCAGCGACAGCGGCGGCTTCGGCGGGCAGGACGCCTACGAGATAAGAGACGACGCCGATGAAGACTGCACCGACGACCGTTATGACCTCGCCCTGCCACGAGACGCCTCCGTCGGTGCCGGGTGGGACACGCTCCAACGTCGTTATGAGACGCGGTTCGCCTCCCACGACGGTACCTATCTCGCTCGAAGCCGTGTCCGCCGTGGCTGTCGCCATACAGCCGACGAAGCCGAGGGCGGCGACTGCTTCGACGGTAGGCGACGCCGAGACTGCGTAGACGACGACTGCGACGAAAGCCACCGCACCGTTCGCCGCGACGTTCCTGAACCCGCGTCCTGCATCATGGTCGGCGATTCCCATCGCCTCCTTCTCGTCAACTCCGTACTTCGTCGTCGCCGAACCCACAGCGACGAAGACAACGAGCACGACGAACCAGCCGATTCCTCCTGCGACGAGGACGACGTAGCTCAGAAACGCGCCCGCCGACGCACCCGAGACGTTCATCGCACCGTCGACGTAGCCGCCGACCGCGAGCGCGACGACGAAGACGGCGGCACCTCCGACGAAGATGATGGAGGCAGACGGCTCAACAACGAACGTTGCGAGCCAGCCGCTGAGGGCGGCGACGACGACGGTAAGCCAGAGACTCGCGCCGACTGAGCGCGCGGTAACAGCCGCGAAGACGGCAAACGCGACGACGGCGACGACTGTTTCGGGCGACGCTCCCGTGGCGAGGTAGCCTGCCGCGCCTCCAACCGTGCCGCCGACTAAGCCGAATCCCAGAGTTCCTTCCGCCTCGCCGTCTAAGAGAGCCGCCACACCCTCGCCGACAGCCACGGCGGTGACGGACACGACCGCTACGACAGACGGAAAGTCGGAGACGAAAGGTGCTGCGGCGACCACGGATGCGACTACCGCCGCAAGAGCTAACCTTCCGTGTTCGCCCGAGTACGAAGCGGGACGCGCCGTCGTCCCAAGAAGGAGGAAGCCA
>JAQZDD010000339.1 GCA_028751055.1 Euryarchaeota archaeon Ods04
GCGGCAGACATTTCGGCACGAAGGTCGAAGAGAGCGTAGTGGAGAAGTGACGTGAGACATGACTCTCGACCTGTCGGAACCGAACATCGTCGCCGCTGTGAGCGAGGACGCGCCGCGTAAGGCGCGCGAGGCGAGCGAAGCGGGCGCGGACGCCGTCGAGATACGTATCGACATGTACGAAGAGACGGACGCCGCGCTCGCTGACGTACGCGACTGCGACGCTCTGCCAGTAATCGTGACTAACCGTCCGACAGACGAACAGACGGAGGATGAGCGCGTCAAGACGCTCGTCGAAGCGACACGCAACGCCGCCGCCGTCGACATCGACGTTTCGTCTCCCGAAGACAGCATCGAACGTGTCGTCGAAGCGGCGCGCGCCGAGGACGTTACGGTGATAGCGTCGCACCACGACTTCGAAGGAACGCCGCTGAAGGACGAGATGCGGAGGAGCTTAGAACGCGGATGGGAGGTCGGCGACATCGCAAAGCTCGCCGTTACAGCGGAGACACGGCGCGACGCACACCGTCTTCTCGAACTCACGCTCGATGCCTCCGAGGAAGAGTCGGACGGTCACGTAGCCACGATGGCGATGGGCGCGCTCGGTTCACACACGCGCGTCGTCGCTCCTCTGTACGGCTCGTGTCTCACGTACGCGAGCTTCGGCGAGGGCACCGCACCGGGACAGCTTTCGGTGCGCGAGGTGCGTGAGACGCTCGACATGCTCACCCCCGAACCATGACACACGAGATACTCGACCACACAGCCGACGTAGGCTTCCGTGCGAAAGGCGACACACTCGCCGAGGCGTTCGAGAGCGCGACACGCGCCTTCGCAGAGATAGTCTCGTACGAAGAACCGCCCGAAGCCACAGACACGATAGAGATAGAGGTCGACGCGGAGGGCGAGGACATCGAGGCTCTCCTTTTCGACTACCTCGCGCGTCTCATCTACGTTCAGGATGTCGAAGGTGTCGTGGTCGTGGACGCCGACGCGGAGGCGACCGAAGAGCCACCGCGCGTCAAGGCGACTCTGCATGTCGCGCCGACGCGCCGCGGATACATGGACATCAAGGCTCCGACGTACAACGAGATGCTCGTCAAGCGTGACGACAACGGCTGGACGCTCGAAGCCGTTCTCGATATCTGAGCGGTACGGCACGCGTCACGGCTCGGTCGCTCGTCACAAAGCCTTTTCACGTCACCGACGTATCTTAACGATGCCATGACAGAGATACAACTCGAAAAGGTAGAGGATAACGTGTACGAGATTCCGCAGGACGAAGAGATGAACGTGCCGGGGCGTGTCTACGCGTCGGAGGCACTGCTCGAAGAGATAAAGGAAGACAAGACGCTCGAACAGACGCGCAACGTGGCGACGCTTCCCGGAATCGTGAGGCACTCTATCGTCCTCCCCGATGGACATCAGGGATACGGCTTCCCCATCGGTGGCGTAGCGGCGTTCGACGCCGAGGACGGCATAATTTCTCCCGGAGGTATCGGCTACGACATTAACTGCCTTTCGGGCGACGCCGAGGTGACGTTGGAGTTCGGCAGAAGGCGGCGCGTAGAGGCGCTCCAAGAAGACTTCGTCGATGAGCGCGCCGTCGTAGCCGCAGACGGGGACGAAACGTCGGAGATACGTCTCTTCACGGAGGATGAAGGAACCGTCTACGAGGTCAAGACGCAGACTGGCGAGACAGTACGCGCCACCGCCGACCATCCGTTCCTGACGCCCGACGGCATGGTCGAACTCGCCGAAATTGACGAAGGCGACGAAGTCTTTGTCCGTCCGTTCGTAGGCGTCGAAGACGAGGAGCCGGAGGAGTTCGTAGTTCTCGACGAGTCGGACTTCGAGGACGAGGACCCACAACTCGTAGCCGCTCTGAAGAAGCGCGACCTCCTCCCTCTCCGTTCGACCGACCGTGAGTTCGCCATCTTACTGAAGCTACTCGGCTACCATATCGGCGACGGCTCCTACAACAACCACA
>JAQZDD010000319.1 GCA_028751055.1 Euryarchaeota archaeon Ods04
CGAGGTCGGGCGAGTATGCGATATCGAGTTCCGACGGTTCGGGTGCGTCAGCGACGGCGTCGGTGTAGCTCACGTTCTTCGGAACGCTGAACGGGTCGGTCGCGTCCCTTCCGGCGATAACGTCGAACATCAGCGCGAGGCTCTCGGTGTCACGCGCCATCGGTCCGTTGACGCCGACGGGCGTGTGCCCCCTGTATCCGTTGACGGGGTTGCCACGTGGAACGACGCCGTGTGTCGGCTTCACGGACATGACGCCACAGCAAGAGGCGGGATTTCGGAGCGAACCGCCCACATCCGAGCCTGTTGCTATGGCGCAGAGACCGTCTGCGAGTGCCGCCGCGCTTCCACCCGACGAACCGCCTGAGTTGCGCTTGGTGTCGAACGGCGTCGAAGTCGGTCCCTGCAGAAGGTTGTCCGTTCTGACCTTGTGTCCCAACTCGGGCGTGTTCGTGGTGCCGACGACGACCGCGCCCGCATCTTCGAGACGTTCGACGGTCACGGTCGTCTCCTCTGCGACGTTGTCCGCCAACGGTTTTAGACCCATCGTGTGCCGTACGCCCTCCTTCGACTCCGACAGGTCCTTTACAGCGACGGGCACGCCCGCGAGCGGCAGGTCGTCGGCGTCCACCTCTCCTTTTTCGACGCGCTCACGTATCTCGCGTGCTCTTTCGCGCGCTTCTTCTGCGATTACGGTGACGTAAGCGTTCGTGCGGTCGCCGCGTTCCTCTATCCTTTCGACGAAGTCGTTGACGACCTCTACAGGGTCGAGTTCGCCCGACCTGACACCTTCGGCTATGCTTACCGCTGACTCAAACTGTATCTGTGCCTGTGCCATGTGGTAGCCTGTGTGAAGAACGGTTATAGCTCTGGCGGCAGTTTTAAACTGCTCCGTATACGACGTATACACATGGGAACGAAGACGGTGCGTCTCGAAGAAGATGTGTACGAAAGCATCCGGTCACGGAAGCGTGACGACGAGACTTTCTCGGAGGCTATCGACCGTCTCACCGGTGGTGCTTCACTCCTCGACCTTGAGGGTACGCTCTCCGACGAGGAAGCCGATGAGGCACGCGAAGCCGTAGCCGAAAGCCGCGAAGCCGACATCCGCGAGGCTGAAGACCTGTACGAGTGATAGGTATGATTCTCGACAGTTCGTTTCTCATCGACGTTCAGAACGGAGTGGACTCGGCAACAGAGAAGGCACGCGAGATAGAGTCGAAGAGTCTTCCGCGGCGTGTACCACACGTCGTCCTGTACGAACTTTACGTAGGTGTCGGTAAGGGCGCGCAGTCTGAGGAGAACGCGGAGAGGATAGAGTCTGTCGTGTCGTCCCTGCCTCTCGAACCGACTACGCCGTCGATTGCTCGACGAGCAGGGAAGATAGAAGGAAGTTTACAGTCCAAGGACGGAGCCGTCGGTGCTGTCGACGCAATCGTCGCGGCTACCGCGCTGGAGTACGACGAACCCGTCGTCACCGATGACACCGAGGACTTCGGGCGCGTCGACGGTCTTGATCTCGAAGCCTACTGAGCCAGCAGGCGTGTTCAGAGAGAGACGTACTTCGCCGACACGATACCGTCCACCTCGGTGAGTTCGTCGCGCACCTCCTTCGGTACCTCGTCGTCAACGTTGAGCACCATGATGGCTTCTCCGCCTATCTTCTCGCGTCCGTTGTGCATCCCCGCGATGTTGATGTCGTGCTCGCCAAGGAGCGTGCCGACACGTCCTATCATGCCGGGCTTGTCGACATTGTGTACGATGAGCGCGTGTCCGTACGGCGGCGCGTCGACGCGGTATCCGTCGACTAGAACGATTGTCGGGTCGTTACGTCCGTAGAGCGTTCCCGCGACGGCGTGCTCCTCCGAGTTGTGCGTCCGTACGGTGATGAGCGAGACGAAGTCCTCTGTGTGCCCCGTCTTGCTCTCCGTGACGCGCACACCGCGGTCCTCGGTCATCGCGGGCGCGTTGACGTAGTTGACGGGGTCGTCCAAGATGGGTTCGAGGAAACCTTTCTGGACGGCAACGGTGAGCGGCTCCACATCCTTGTCGGCGATTTCACCCGCGTACTCGACCTCTATCTCCTCAACGTTCGACTCGCCTATCTGGACTACCAGACGCCCCAGAGTTTCTGCGAGGCGCATATA
>JAQZDD010000278.1 GCA_028751055.1 Euryarchaeota archaeon Ods04
TCCGGGCTTCGTCGCAACACCGGGTGTTCAGTCGCAGATGGGCGTCACGGCGGACGAAATCGACCGCGACGACCCCGACCGCACGATAGGTGAACCCGAGGAGATAGCCGACCTTGTGCGTTTCTTAGCAAGCCCCGCGTCGTCGTTCGTGAACGGAGAGACCGTCGTGGCACGCGGTGTGCCCGACATAATGGAGTCGCCGGAGGTGTGAAAGTGACCGACGACACGAAGACGGGCGCGGATCTGTTCATAGAGACGCTCGACGAGTACGGAGTCGAAAGGCTGTTCGGCAACCCCGGGACGACCGAACTTCCCATCACGGAGGCGGTCGCCGACGGAGATGTCGAGTACGTCCTGAGCCTTCACGAGGACGCCGCTGTGGGTGCCGCCGCCGGTTACGCGAGCACGGCACGCCACTTAGGCGAGGTACGTCCCGGCGTCGTCAACCTGCACGTCGTTCCGGGATTGGCGCACGGACTCGGTAACGTCTACAACGCGATGCGCTCGGGAGTCCCGCTCGTCGTCACGGCGGGGATACACGAGACCGACTTCCAGCAGGAAGACCCCGTGCTCAGCGGCGGTCTGGTCGAGACGGCGGAGCCACACGTCAAGTACGCGACCGAGGCTAAGCATGTCGACGCCGTTCCCGCCGTACTCCGCCGTGCCTTCCGCGAAGCACTCACGCCGCCGACCGGTCCCGTCTTCGTCGCTCTGCCTCTCGACGTTATGACTGAAGAAACCGACCAGACGCCCGACCGTCTCGGCGGGATACCCGACGGCGGAGACGGCGACCCTGAGGCTGTCAAGGAAGCCGTAGACGCGCTCGTAGAAGCCGACGAACCTGTGCTCGTCTTGGGCGACGGCGTGGCGCGTTCGCAGGGCGTACAGGAGGCTGTCGAACTCGCCGAGGCTTCGGGCGCGCGTGTCCACGACGAGGTTCTCGCGTCCGAATGTAACTTCCCGACCGAACACGACCAGTTCGTGTCGTTCCTCCCCGTTGAGGACGGTCTGATCTCGACCTTCCTACAGACGGACACCATCGTCTTCGTCGGATGCTCCACGAACACGACGCTCTGGAAGAACGAGGTACCTCTCGTTCCCGACGACGCGACGCTCGTACACGTCAGCGACTCGGGACGCGAACTCGGTAAGAACGCTCCGGCGGACACTGCTGTGCTCGGCGACCCCGCACGTGTCTGTGAGCGTATCGCCGACGGCGTGAGGAGCGGTCTGGACGACGAGACACGCGACGAGAGGCTCGAAAACGTCCGTTCGTCGAAGCAGGCACTCGAACCCATGATGCGTCAGATGGGCGAGGACGAGTCAGACTCGCCGCGCTCCTCCAAGGCTGAACTAGTGGACGCGATGGTCGACGAGATGGGTGACGCATACGTCGTCGATGAGGGCGTCACGAGCAAGTATGCACTGCTCACGCGTTTCGCGTTCAAGGAGGCACGATATCTCGGCAACAAGGGCGGCGGTCTGGGATACGGAATGCCTGCCTCCGTGGGTGCCGCGCTCGCGCACGACGACTTGGGTGTGGACAGGAACGTCGTCTGTTTCGTCGGCGACGGTTCGTACTTCTACTACCCGCAGACCGTCTACACCGCCGTGCGCGAGAAGTTAGACATGTCTTTCGTCGTTCCCAACAACGACGGCTACACGATTCTGCGCAACAACGCCGACCAGATACTCGGCAAGGAAGGGCGCGAGTACGTCGGCACCGAGTTCGACCCGCGTACGAACGTCGTGAACAGCGCGAAGGCGTACGGCGCGAAGGCACAGCGCGTCGAAACGCCCGATGGTCTACATGACGCGCTTAGTGAGGCTAACGAGGACGGCGTGCACGTCGTGGACGTTGCTATACACGACTGAAGGACGACAAAGCTCAGGGCAGAAGCTCTAACGTCTCCTCTCCGGGGAATATCTTGCCCGGATTCAGTATGCCGTTAGGGTCGAGAGCGTCTTTCACAGCCTGCATCGCCTCGACGCTCGCTTCGGAGTGCTCGCGTAACATGAACTTCTGCTTTCCGATGCCGATTCCGTGCTCTCCCGTGCACGTCCCGCCGACGGAGAGCGCGTGGTCGACGATCTTCTCGTACGCCTCGACGCCGACGCGCATCGCTTCGTCGTCGTCCTCCTTCACGAGTGGGAGGTAGTGTATGTTCCCGTCGCCCGCGTGCCCGAAACAGGGTATCGGTATGCCGTACTCGTCGGCGACCTGCTTGATGTACCTCATCGTATCGGGGTACTGGCTGATGGGGACGACGATGTCGCCTGCGTGCACAGGAACAAGAGACGGGTCCGCCGACCTTACGGCGATACCGAGTTCGCGGCGTATCTCCCAGAGGTCGTGTGCCTCCTCGTCCTCACCTATCTCGAACTCCTCGACGCCGTGTTCCTCGAAGATGGAGAACGCGAACTCTATCTCCTCCTCGACGTTGTGGTTCGCGTGGAATTCGAGGAAACACATCGGCGCGTCGGGCAGGTCGCTTCCGAGGTAGTCGTTTGCCATCGCCGCCGA
>JAQZDD010000276.1 GCA_028751055.1 Euryarchaeota archaeon Ods04
GGTGCTGACGGCGAAGATGAGCGCGCCGACGTGCATCACGACCGCACCGGCAGAGACGGTGACGCGCGGTCCGTACCTGTCGGCGAGCACACCCGCGGCGAACTGGAGCGGCGCGTAGACTGCGAAGAATACGGCGTGCAGCGTGCCGATTTCGGTCGCCGTCGCTGTGAAGGCACGCGCAAGCTCCTCGGCGAGCACGCCCGTCTTGAGCCTGTAGAGGCTGACGAAGAGGTAGCTACCCACCAAGAGGAGCCACATGAGCGTGCGTCGGTTGCGGAGAGAGACGGTAGGAGCCACTACCTGAGTCTTGTGTGAGGAGAACGGTATATGTTGGTCGGTTTGTGTCCGCGTGGTTTCTTGTGACTACCGCCCTCACTCTTAACCGTACAGCCTGTGTTGTCAAGCTATGGTAAAGTCCGACCCGGAGAACAGACGCCTGTACGAGGAACGCGTCGAAGCCTCTAAGAAGGAAGATATAGTCGACCTCTACGACCTCGACAAGTGGGAGCCTCGAACCCTTCTCGACAGACTCTGTTTGGCGTTCAGCCTTGGGTCGCGTGCCTTGATGCTAATCGGCTTTCTGATAGCCTTGGCTGTCCTCGTCGGTGTCGTTGCCGCTTCGTTCGTCCTGTATCCCGTCGCCGGTTTCTTCATGACTGTATCTATCGTACCATCGTCTCTGGTTGTCTGGTACGTCTGGGAGACGAAGCCCTACGAGAAGGTGCCTGCAAAGCTCGTGACGTTCACATTCCTGCTCGGCTTCGTCTTGGTAGCCGTCCCGCTCGCGGTCAACACGGCTACGTTTCCGTACTTCGTCCCGCTGACAGGCGGCATCGCGCTCTTCTTTTTTGTGGTAGTAGCACCTGTTGAGGAGACGGTAAAGTGGCTCGCTGTGAGGCTCTACGGCTACGGCGACGACAGCTTCGACACCGCAGCCGACGGTGCGGTCTTAGGTGCTGTCGCAGGTCTCGGTTTCGCAACAGCTGAGAACGCCGTCTACATGATGAGTGGTTCGTTGCTCGGAATGGGCGTAGGTGTGGGCTTAGAAGGTGTCCCGCACAAGATGTCGGTCGTCAGAGCAGGTGCGGCTCCGCTACATGTCATCTGGTCGGCGATAGCCGGATACTACCTCGCTCTCGCAAAGCTGAACAGAGAACACGCCGCACCGATAATCTTCAAGGGACTTCTGATAGCCGTGTTTCTCCACGGAGCATACAACGTCTCCGTGACCTACCTCCCCTACATCGCAGATGCTCTGCACGCTTCGTACCCGTCGGTTTCGTCGACCGTCGGGGGCGTCGAAGCCGTGCTGACGGTAGTCTTTCTGCTCGGCTTCTACGTTGCTGTCGGGTACTACCCTTACAGAAAGATAAACCGGTACAGGAAGTACAAGATAAGACAGCACAGAGCCAAAGACCTCAGAACCGAGATGGAAATGTCGCAAAAAGAGGTAGACGACTTCCTGCAGAGCCACGGCGTCGGCGTTCTTGCTCTTGCGCAGGAAGACGAGTCTTACGCCATTCCGATGTCGTACGGCTACGAACCGGACACGAGACTGCTCTGCGTGATGCTCGCGTACGGTCCTCTGAGCAAGAAGAGGGAGTGGGTCAGGAACACGGAGAAGGCGACCTTCGTCGTCTATGACCTGCACGACTCGCTGGAAGCTGAGAGCGTGATAATCGAAGGCACGATAGACGAGATGACAGACGAGGATGTTGAGGCTGGCTACGACGTCCTCTCCAACAACGCGCTCTTCACGGTTCTCCACGTCTCAGGAGCGTCCGCTGAGAACACTGACTTCGGTATGTACCGCTTCGAGATAGAGTCGGTGACGGGTAGGAAGTTCGAGCACGAACTCGAGAGTCTGGTAGAACCGGAGGATTAGGCGAGCGACGACGCGCGACGGAAGAGGGACGACGGGTGCGACTCGGGAGACACGCGTTCTGGGAAATATTAACGTCGCTTCAGCACCATCACTGTTTATGACGCACGACTGTAGCTTCGTTTCCGACATCCTTGACGGTTCGAAGGTTGAGTTCGCGGAGGGCGAGATAGATAGACATTCGGACGACTGGGCGACCGAAGGACGTGTCGACGCCGCCCCCGACGTCGTCGTGTATCCGGAGACCACCGACGACGTGTCGGTGCTACTTGAGGCGTGTAACGAACGTGGCGTTCCTGTCACACCGTACGCGGCAGGGACGGGACTCGAAGGCAACGCCGTCCCTCTCGAAGGCGGCGTCTCTCTCGACATGACGCGGATGAACGACGTTATCGAGACGCGTCCCGACGACTTTCAGGTCGACGTAGAGCCGGGAATCTACGGAAGCGTCGTCAACGACGAGATGGAGCGGCATGGCATGTTCTTCCCGCCCTTGCCGTCGTCGGGGAAGATATCGACCATCGGCGGCATGGTCGCAAACAACGCCGGCGGAATGCAGACCGTAAAGTACGGCAAGGTCGGCGACTGGGTCGACGAAATCGAGGTCGTCCTTGCGGACGGAAGCGTCGTCGAGTTCGGCAGCAA
>JAQZDD010000252.1 GCA_028751055.1 Euryarchaeota archaeon Ods04
AACGCAGTTCCGACCGTGAAACGTTACGGGCTTGAGACGCTGGCGGTCACCAACCCCTACCGACGCGGAGACAGTGCTGAGTCGGGCGATGTCGTCCCGCCTCTGCATCTCTCGACGGCTTTCGAGATGGTGGACGGAGAGAGAGAAAGAAGAGACGACTACAAGTACAGCCGTATGGGTAATCCGACACGTCACGAACTCGAAGCGACGTTTGCGCGTCTCGAAGGGGCAGAGCACGCAGTCGCAGTCGCGTCGGGCATGTCCGCCATCTCGACCGTCTGTTTGTCTCTCGTTTCGCCCGGCGACCGCGTCGTCTCGTCCGAGTCGGTCTACAGCGGAACGCGACGTATGTTCGACGGTCTTCTGAAGCCGATGGGCGTCGATGTCGTCTACGTCGACGCTACCGACGCCGAAAACGTCGCCGACGCGGTCGACGAAGACACCCGCGTCGTCTGGGCTGAGTCTCCGACAAACCCCCTGCTGAAGCTCTGTGACATACAGGCTGTCGCGGACGCAGTCGAGGAGGAGAACGACGACGCCGTATTCGTCGTCGACAACACGTTTAGCACGCCGTGCGTCCAGAAACCCCTCGAACTCGGTGCCGACACGGTCGTCTACTCCGCAACAAAGTTTCTCAACGGGCACAACGACGCCCTCGGCGGCGCGGTCGTGACCGACGACGGTGAACTCGCCGAAGGCTACCGTTTCGTCGCAGAAGCCGCGCTCGGCGCGGTCATGCCCGCCTTCAACTGCTACCTCGTACGCCGCGGTCTCAAGACGCTCCCCGCGAGGATGGAACGCCACACGCGGAACGCGGAGGCTGTCGCGCGGTTCCTCAACGACCATCCGAAGGTCGAAGGCGTCAACTACCCGGGACTGGAGAGCCATCCACAGCACGCGCTCGCGCGGGAGCAGATGGACGGATACGGCGGTGTGGTCTCGTTCGAACTGGACGGAGGAGCAGAGGAGGCTGAAAAGTTTCTCAGAAGTCTCGACATATTCAACGTAGCTGTAAGTCTAGGGGGCGTCGAGTCTCTCATAGAGCACACAGCCACGATGTCGGCGGAGAGCATGTCGGAGACGCAGAGGCGCGAGGCGGGAATCTCCGACTCTCTCCTGCGCGCGCCCGTCGGTATAGAGAGCGCGGACGACCTCGTCGACGACCTGCGAACCGCGCTTTCGGAGATTTGAGACGCCTCCTTTCCTTCTTCCCTTTCTCGCTCGTTACCGCACGTAAGACCAGACGACGGAGGCGACGTAGACCGATATGGCTATGACGACGATGGTGGGTCCGACGACCAAGTCAAGAAGGTATGCGAAGACGACGCCGCCTACCGCCGAGAACTGCCCGACGACGACTGCGTGAACCATGCTCTTCCTGAACGTTCCGGCTGTCTGCATCGCCGCCGCCGCGGGTACGACGAGCATCGCCGCGACGAGTATGACGCCGAGGACGTAGATTGAGGCGACGACGAAGCCCGCTGTCAGGACGACTAAGAGCGTGTCGTAGAAGCCGACGTTGACGCGCGACATCGCCGCAGCCTCGCGGTCGAACGTCGCGTAAAGCATCTGTTTATGTGTCACGACGACGGTGCCGACGACCGCGACGGTAAGTGCGACGACGACGTACAGGTCGGTCGTGCTCAGAAGGACGACGTTCCCGAAGAGGTAGTCCTCTATGCTCCCCGTCAGGCGCACAGAGTCGAAGTTTATGACCAGAACGCCGACTGCGAAGCCGCCAGTCAGGAGGACGGCGACGGGCACGTCTCCGTAGGCGTCCGTGTGCACCGACAGGTGTTGCATACCGAGAGCGGCTAAGACGGCGAAGACTAACGCGACGATTAGAGGCTGTTCCCAGCCCACCACTGCGGCGACTAAGAAGCCGACAGCGACGCCGCCGAACGTGACGTGCCCGAGAGCATCGCCGACGAGTGCCATGCCGCGGTGGACGAGGTATGAGCCTAAGAGCGGTCCCGCGACTCCGGCACAAATGGCGGCGACGAGCGCGTACTGCATGAACGTCAGCGAAACCATACGCCGCAGGTCTTCGACGACAGTCTGCGCGACGAGTGCGAGCACGAAGAGTGCGTCCGTCACCGGCTACCACCCTGCCCTCCGTCGCTTTCTGCGGTCGCCCCGCCGTCCGTCCGCATTCTCGTTGCTTCTGTTCCTCGCCGACCTTCCGAATCCGACGTCGAAGGCGTCCTCTTCCTGTACGCCTCGACGAAGCCGTCGGAGTCGAGGAAGTCATCGGCGTCGCCGTCGTAGAAGACTGTCTTGTTGACGCATGTCACCGTCTCGGCGTTCTCGACGACCGTTTCGATGTCGTGCTCTATGAGAAGGACGGTGATGCCCTCGTCGTTAAGTTCTCTAAGGAGAGCGTAGAACGAGTCGCGCGCCTCGGCGTCGACGCCTACCGTAGGTTCATCGAGCGCGAGAAGGTCGGGTTCTCCTGCGAGTGCCCGCGCTATGTACGCGCGCTGTCTCTGTCCGCCCGAAAGCTCGCCGATACGCCTTTCGGCTATGTCGGCGATTCCCGCACGCCGTAACGCCTTCTCGACCTTGTCGTGGTCACTGCGTCCGAAACGCGACAGACCGGCGTGCGGCACACGTCCCATACGGACGACCTCGCGGACGCTCACCGGCATACGTTCGCCTGCACCGGGCGCGTTCTGTGAGACGTAGCCGATACGTCCGCCCTCGTCGAAACGGTG
>JAQZDD010000332.1 GCA_028751055.1 Euryarchaeota archaeon Ods04
CGCGAGGGTGAACTCATCGTGCGCGCGGGCGACGCGCCGACCGCGCTCGAAACGCGTCACATAGGAGCGACTGACTTCGGTGTCCTGCGCACCGACGCCTCGGGCGTAACAGGCTTCGCCGTTCCCGACGCTTCGGAAGTCGTCGCCGACGAGTTCGGCGGCGCGGAGGAACGCGTCCTCGTAGGCGCGTTCACGTTCGGAAGCGAGTATCTCGGTGACGTTCTCGCCGAGACGAGCGCGGACGCCGAGGTCTCGTTGCTCGTCGAGAGCACGCCGCCGGGAGGCTTCGAACGCGCGACGGAACGTGTCTTAGACTCTTTCGCCTCCGTAGTCGATGTCTACGTACGCGACGGCGACGAACGACGGTACCGCTTCCTGCATGCGAAGTACGCAGTCGTCGACGACTCCATCGTCGTCACTTCGGAGAACTGGGAGGACAGGAACTTCGCGCCCGACGCCGACGGTTCGCGCGGATGGGGCGTCGTCGTTGAGGGAGAGGAGGCGGCGGACTACTTGGCGCGCGTCTTCGAAGAGGACGTGGACTGGCGCGCTGTCTCGTCGTGGGACGACGCCGATGTAGAGAGCCACGAGGACGACGGAAGCGGAGGAGGCGTTCCGACGGAGTTCGACGTAGCAGAGACGGGCGAAGCCGAGGTCGAACTCTTCGTGACGCCCGACACGCCCGTAGAACCCGTCGTCTCTCTCATTGAGGGCGCCGACGACGAGGTTCTCGTACAGCAGTCATACATACGCGCGTGGGGCGATGACGGCGACGTGAGCACCAATCCGTACGTCGCCGCGCTCGAAGAACGTGCCAACGAAGGCGTCGACGTGCGCGTCCTCTTGGACGGACGGTGGTACTACGAGGAGGAGAACGCCGAGGTCGCCGACGCTCTTGACGGGGCGGATATCGACGCACGCCTCGCCGCGTATCCGGTGCACACGAAGGGTGTCGTAGTCGACGGAGAGTCCGCGCTCGTCTCCAGCATAAACTGGAACGAGAACTCGCCGACAAACAACCGCGAGGTCGGTGTGGTCGTGCACGACGAAGATGTCGCGGGCTACTTCGCCGAAGTCTTCGAGGCGGACTGGGAAGCCGAAGAAGGCGAAGAAAGAGGCGCGTCCGACGAACGCGAAGAAGCCGCGCCCACGGACTACGTCCTCGAAATAGTCATAATCGTTGTCGTCTCGGGAATCGGTGTCTGGCTCGTGACGCGCGAGATGGACTGAACCGTTACGCGCCCGCCAAGACCGTTACGCGCCCGCCAAGACCAACTTCGCGCGCACGTTGCCGCGGTTGACTATCTGTCTCGACTCTCCGGCGTCGAGGCGCACTGCCTCGTCCTCGCCGAGCGTCACCGTCACATCGCGGTCTGTCAGGTCAACGTCGACCTGCCCTTCGACGACGAGATACACCTCTTCCTGTCCGTCGCTTTCGTGGTCGTGCTCCATGCCCTTGGCGTCGGGTTCGAGTTCGAGAACCGTCACGCCGACGTTTTCGATGTTGAGCGCGTCACGTAGGAACCACATTCCGCCGTACTCTTCGGGGACGACCGAATCGACGTCGTCGGTTGAAGCTCTGTCGTAGCCCATGGGATGATGTCACAGCGGCGGAACAAAAGACTGACGCAGGCTTCTGCTCACCGGTACTCTTCCACCTCGATAACCTTCTTCGTCTCCGGATGCGTCAGGTCGCGGTCGTCCGAAACGACCGGCGCGCCGAGTTCGCGCCCGACAGCGGCGACGAGTGCGTCACAGCCGTCTATGTAGGGTCCTTCGGCATCTACTTCGTCGGCTATCTCCGCTCCCATGACGGCGTGACGCTCCTCGGTCAGATAGACTTCGCCCCAACTCAGGGCGTTACGAACTCCGTCTATGTCGGTGCCTTCGGGTTTGTTACCCTCTCCGACGACGGCTTCGGCGTACGCAGGCAGAGGCACTACGAACTCTTTGTCTCGGTTGGCTTTGAGGTAGTCGATAGCCTCTCTTTCCCCGTTCAGGTAGTCTATGAGAAATGTAGCGTCGAG
>JAQZDD010000119.1 GCA_028751055.1 Euryarchaeota archaeon Ods04
GCGTCGACGACCGGAACGTCGAACTGAGCCACCATGACGTGCTGTGCCCTCAGCGGCAGGTAATCAAAGACGAGAAGGTCAAAATTGCCTGAGACGCCGTCTTCAAGGACAGGACGGACGTGTTCGTGCGCAGGGTGGTTGTCCGTGAGTCCGATAGCCAACGAACCGACGTCCAAGAGAACCGAGTCGCCGGTGTCGGGTGTCTCAGACGGTTCAGTCATCGTCTTCGTTCTCCGTCCTCGGAACCACCGAAGAGTGCTTCGCCCGCGTCGAAAGGATGGTCGTCCCAGTCCTCTTTACGCGCCGTCGCTGTCTCCAGACCTTCGTGCTCTGTTCTGAGCACGATACGAGAGTCCTCCAGTTCGAGTTCGAACTCGTCACCCGGAACGATACCGAGTCGCTCCCTGACGTGTTTCGGTATGGTTATCCGTCCCCTGTCGTCGACCTCTATCCTGTCTACGTCCTCCGTCTCTGTCGACGTTCCCATTTTATCTTACCCATTTCTGGCTACCCACTACAGACGTATCAAGCCTTCGGCGCGAAAACAGGAAGAAGCGGTTAGTCGTCTCGTTCCTGTCGTTCCTTGCGCACACAGTCCTCGACAGGCTTCATGAGTTCGGCGACGACAGCGTACGGGTCGGTCTCCTTACGCAGGACACGTTCGGCGTACTCGTCGATGCCGCCGCGCGCCTCTATCTCCTCGTGTATGAGCGCGGCGGTGTCTTGTCGCAGGAGCGTCCGTATCTCGGCGGCGTACCGTTCACGCGCCTGCTCTTCCAGTTCGCCCGACTCGGCAAGCCATGTTCTGTGCTCGTCGACCTCCTGCATGAACCCGTCGACGCCCTCGCCCGTCTTTGCGACCGTCTCGACGACGGGTGGCGTCCAGTCTTCGTCGTCCTCGTCGTCGTCTTCGTTCCGGTCGTCGGAGTCGGAGAAGAGTCCGGTTTCGTCCGCGCCGTGGTGTCCGTGATGCCCTGACCCCGCCGCGGGAGGCATCGAGAGTTCGCCCACCATCTCGCGTAACTCCTTGACAGTCCTGTCGGCACCGTCACGGTCAGCCTTGTTGACGGCGAATACGTCGGCGATTTCGAGTATGCCGGCTTTGAGCGTCTGTATCGCGTCGCCCGAACCCGGCGGGACGAGCACGGCGACGGTGTCGGCGGTGCGCACTATGTCGACCTCGTTCTGTCCCGCGCCGACCGTCTCGATGATAATTCTGTCCTTGCCGAAGGCGTCAAGCGCGCGGACGGCGTCGGTCGTCGCCGTCGAAAGACCGCCTAAGGTGCCGCGCGCGCTCATCGAACGGAAGAAGACTTCCATGTCACCGACGTTCGACGCCATACGTATACGGTCGCCCAAGACGGCACCGCCCGTGAAAGGCGACGAAGGGTCTATTGCGATGACGCCGACCGTCTCCCCCTGTTCCCTGTACCTTTCAGCCATCTTGTCGACGAGCGTTGACTTGCCCGAACCCGGCGCGCCCGTCAGACCTATCACGTCAGCGTTTCCTGTGTGCTCGTGAAGCCTTGAAACCAAGTCGCGGTATCCGGGAGAGCGGTTCTCTATCTTCGAGATTGTGCGTGCGAGAGCGCGCTGGTCGCCCGAAAGGAGACGGTCGACGAGTTCGTCGTTCTCGTCCCGTCGTTCCTCCTCCGTTTCCTCTTTCCGGCTCATCTTTCGGGCGCGTTCTCCCGCACGAACTCTATCGTCTCCTCTATCGGCGTTCCGGGTCCGAATATCGCCGCGACGCCCTCGTCCTTCAGATCTTCGCGGTCCTCCTCGGGTATGACGCCGCCGACCAAGACAAGCGTGTCTTCCTTCGCGCCGTACTCCTCCAGACCTGCGATAACCTTGGGCACGAGCGTGTTGTGCGCCCCCGACAGGATGGAGATGCCGAGAACGTCAACGTCCTCCTGTACCGCCGCCTGCACGATTTCGTCGGGTGCCTTGTGAAGCCCCGAGTAGATGACCTCGAATCCGGCGTCACGGAAGGCGCGTGCCACGACACGCGCGCCTCTGTCGTGCCCGTCCAAGCCGACCTTGGCTATCATGCAGCGTACCGTGCGTTCCTCGGTTTCGGTGTTCTCGGTGCTCATCGGTGTTCACCTCTTTCCGTTACGTCGTCTTCCGTGTTCATATCGCCGTCACCGTCTCTTGGTACGAACCGTGGTGTTCCTCGAATACCTCCATGATTTCGCCCATCGTCGCGTACGCCTTCACGGCGTCGACGATATACGGCATGACGTTGTCGTCTGACTCTATCGCTTCTGAGAGCGCGTCGAGACAGTCTTCGACCTCCTCGTCGTCGCGCTCCTCCTTGACGCGCTCCAACCGTTCGAGTTGCCTGTCGCGTGTCGTCTCGTCGACCTGCAGGATGTCGGGCGACGTGTCCTCCTCCATCGTGTACTCGTTGACGCCGACTACGACCTCCTCGCCGCGCTCAACGCGCTGCTGGTACTCGTAGCTCGAATCCTGTATCTCGCGGAGGAAGTAGCCGTCGTCGATACCTTTGAGGACGCCGTCGCGCACCGAACCGTCACCCATCTCCTTGATTTCGTGGATGTACTCCAGAATCTCTTCCTCCATCTCGTCGGTCAGCTTCTCGACTGCGAAGCTACCGCCGAGCGGGTCGACGATGTCAGCGACGCCCGACTCCTCGGCGATTATCTGTTGGGTGCGGAGCGCGACACGTACCGCCTCCTCGCTAGGGAGGGCGAGAGCCTCGTCGTAGCTGTTCGTGTGCAGCGACTGCGTCCCACCTAAGACGCCCGCGAGTGCCTGTAACGTGACACGGACGATGTTGTTCATGGGCTGTTGTGCCGTCAGCGACTGTCCCGCCGTCTGCGTATGGAACTTGAGACGTTTCGACTCGTCCTTCGACGCGCCGTACCAGTCCTCCATCAGGCGCGAGTAGATACGGCGCGAGGCGCGGAACTTTGCGACCTCCTCGAAGACCGAGTTGTGCGAGTTGAAGAAGAAGGAGAGGAGGGGCGCGAAGTCGTCGGTTTCCATGCCGCGGTCGAGACAGTCCTCAACGTAAGCGAAGCCGTCGGCAAGCGTGAAGGCGGCTTCCTGTACAGCCGTCGAACCCGCCTCACGTATGTGGTAGCCGGAGACAGAGACGGGGTGGAACTTGGGAGTCTCCTCGACGGCGAACTCAACCGTGTCCGTCACGATACCGAGCGAAGGCTCCGGCGGTATCACCCACTCCTTCTGCGCTATAAACTCCTTCAGCATGTCGTTCTGGAGCGTGCCCCGTACCTCATCGCGCGGAACGCCCTGTTCGTCGGCGAGCGCGACGTACATCGCGTAGATGACGGCGGCGGAAGGATTTATCGTGAACGACGTGGAGACCTCGCCGATATCAATGCCGTCGAAAAGCACCTCCATGTCGGCGAGCGTGTCGACGGCGACGCCCTCCTTTCCGACCTCGCCCTCGCTCATCGGATGGTCGGAGTCGAGTCCCATGAGCGACGGCATGTCGAACGCCGTCGACAAGCCTGTCTGTCCCTCGTCTATGAGGTAGTGAAACCGTTCGTTCGTCTCCTCCGCAGTCCCGAAGCCCGCGAACTGGCGCATCGTCCACGTCCTTCCGCGGTACATCGTCGGGTACGCGCCGCGCGTGTACGGCGGTTCGCCGGGAAAGCCGAGGTCTTCGTCGTAGTCGATGTCTTCGATGTCCTCGGGCGTGTACAGACGGTCTACCTCGTGGTTCGAGACCGTCGCAAAACGTTCCTTGCGTTCACCGTACTCCAGAAACGGGTCGAGCGTCTCCTCCTCCCAGTCCTCGCGGCTCTCGCGTATCCTTTCGAGTTCGTCGTCGTCGAACATAGTCAGTACCTAAACGTGTCGCCGATGTGACATAAATTCTCGTGTCGTTCGCTGACTCGGGGAAGAGGATTTAAGCCTTCGGAACGTAGTGCGACTCTCATGGACAGACAGAGGCTCAGGACCGCCGGCGTCGTTCTCGTCGTAGCCGTCGCCGTAGCGGTGGCGTTCGGATACGCTTACGTCGCTGGCTTGGGTCCGCTGGAGGAAGACCCTACGGCTGGCTTGGAAGAGCCGCCGGAGACCGACGAGGTTCACGGATTCGGCGGTGTTGCGGAGTCCGAAAACGGAGACTCGGAGACAGGAGCCGAGAGAGGGGACGGAGAGGCTGAGACAGAAGCAGAGACCGGAGAAAGTGAGGAGGAGACAGGAACCGAAGACGGTGGCTCGGCAGAGACAGACGAACAGGAAGACAGGCGCACGACGAGCACCGGCGGCGACGGTAACGTCGGCGAAGGCAACGGTTACGACGACAACGCCTACGACGAAGAAGACGGCGACGGCGGAACCGGCGTCCACTCGGAACCACCGGAGCGTGAGGACGAAGCCGACGACGAAGAGCCGGACGGCACAGGCACGGCTACGACACACGGTTCGGATACGGGTGTCGGTAGCATGAACGAAGATAGTGAGACCGATGGCTCGGACGACGCGGACGGGACGGAACCGTCGGAGGGCGCACGTGTGCATAGCCCAGACGAACCGGACGCCACCGAAGCCACGGGGCGTGCTTACGCGGTCGAACTCGACGACATGACTGAGTGCGGAGAGACGTGCCGCGAGGCAACCGTAGCCCTGCGCAACCGGATGAACA
>JAQZDD010000008.1 GCA_028751055.1 Euryarchaeota archaeon Ods04
GACGAGTTCAGGAACTTAGAAGGCGGCGAAGACGAACCCGTCGAGCACAACCCGATGATGGGCTACCGCGGCATACGCCGCGCGCTCGACGAACCCGACATCTTCGAACTCGAACTCCGCGCGTTCAGAAAGCTGTACGACTTGGGCTACGACAACGTCGAAATCATGCTTCCGCTCGTCGTCGACGCCGACGAGACGGCGGAGGCACGTCGACTCATGGAGCGCGCAGGTCTCGACACCGACGAAATCACTTGGGGAATAATGATAGAGACGCCCGCGAGCGCGATGACCGTCGAGGACATCGCCGAAGAAGGCGTCGACTTCGTGAGCTTCGGCACCAACGACCTGACGCAGTACACGCTCGCCGCCGACCGTAACAACGAACACGTCGCCGACATCTACGACGAGACGCATCCCGGCGTCCTCGCACTGATGTCGCGCGTAATCGGCGTCTGCAGGGAGCGCGACGTACGCACGAGCATCTGCGGACAGGCAGGAAGCAACCCCGAGATGGTCGAGTTCTTGGTCGAGGAAGGCATAACGAGCGTCTCGGCTAACATCGATGCCGTCGGTGACGTGCGTAGACGTGTCGCACGTGTCGAGAAACGTCTGATGCTCGACCACGCGCGCGACTCCTGAGAAGCGAAAAGAACCCTGAGACGGAAAAAGAAGCAGCCGAGAATAGACAGTCTCTTTTATTACCTTTCCATAACAACAGTTCAACGATGAAGAGGGAGATGTTCCACGGGAAGGTACACCGCGCACGCGTAACGGGTGCAGACCTCAACTACGAAGGCAGCATAACCGTGGGTCCCGAACTCCTTGACGCCGCAGGTATCGAGGAGTACGAAAGGATACAGATAGTCAACATCTCGAACGGCGAGCGTTTCGAGACGTACACCATCGAAGGCGAACCCGGCGAGGTCTGCGTCAACGGCGCGGCGGCACGTCTCGCCGAGGTCGGCGATATAGTTATACTGATCGCGTACGGAACGTACGACGAGGGCGAGAAGCCGGAGCCTACGGTCGTCCACGTCGACGAGGACAACAACATAACTTCAATCGAGTAACATTCAGTCGTTATCTCGGCGACGGAATAGACGCACGTAAGTCTATATCGCTGTTAAACGGTATATGCCGAAGCGTATGTGAACGTTTGTCACGGCGAAAGGTTTTAATGTAAACGGACCGTTTATGACTATACGGAGACGACAGAACAATGCACAAGGACGAACTCATCCACCTGCACTCGTTGCTCGTGGAGATAAAGAAGTACTTTGAGAACGAAGAAGACGTAGAGGGCGAGGCATTCGAAGACTACGAGGCTCTCGGCACGAGTCCCGTCCATATCCACAAGTCGAAGTCGGAACACAAGCACGCTATCTTCGTGCTCGGTGAGGAGCTCGCCGAGAAGATGTCGGAGGACGAGTGGGACGAGACGGGACGTGTAGGTGCACGTATGGAAGAGCTTGCGGAAGAAAACGCGGACTGAGGCGTAATCTCAGTATCAGTTCTACTGACTTAGTTTCACCTTTTAGTGCCGTTTAGCTTCAGCTTCCGTCAGATGCTGGGATGTCATCCTCAGAATCAAAGATTCTTCTCCATCAGATAAGCGTCCTCGCCGTCGTCGTAGTAGCCTCGTTCGACGCCAGCCATCTGAAAGCCAAGGTCGGCGTAAAGCGACTGTGCGGCTTCGTTCGATACGCGCACCTCCAGACCGACAGACTCGAAGCCGCGTCCGCGCAGAACGTCCAACATGCCGCGCATCAGGAGCGTCCCGACGCCCTGTCGGCGGTAGTCGGGCGAGACAGCGAGCGACATGACACGCGCTTGCGACGAAGAAGACGGCGTGAACAGAACGTACCCGAGGAGGTCGGCGTCGCTCTCGGCAACGAGAAAGCCGTCGACGAAGCCGCAGACGTGCAGTATGAGATGCGGCTGGGGACTCCTGAAGCACGCGCGCTCCATCTCGGCGAGGCGTTCGGCGTCGGGCGGGCGCGCCCTCCTAACGCTTACTCTTCCTGCTATCATATTTCTCGGCTGCACGTCGGACATGGACGTTCGAACTTGTAGTCGACACCGCGCACGGTCTGTGAGAAGCTCATGACGCAGGTGTCTCTGTCACAGTGCCGCAGACCGAGAGTGTGCCCGACCTCGTGGACGACCTCCTTACGGACACGGTCGTAGAAAGTCTCCTCGTCGTCCTCGACCTTTCCGCCGTCGGCGGTCATCCTGAGACGGTGTGTCGAGACGACACAGCCCTTTCCGTCGAGGTAGGCGAGACCGAAGACGAAGTTGCGCTGCCTGTAGAATATGTCGACATCGGTCAGAGCGATGTTCTTGTCGCCTCTTCCGACGGTCTCAGCTACGCTGATGAGTCTCTCGGCGTTGTACTGGCCGCTCCGCTCGTCGTATGCGTCCTCGGGAACAGGCTCCGACGACCGGGCTACGACCTCCGCGCCGAACCTCTCCTTGAGGACATCACACGCCGTCTCAACGACGTCTTCCGCGAGGCTTCCGACAGGAACGACATCGATACGCATTATGGTAAACATTTAGCCTTGACGGATAATAAAGCCTGCGTGGAAAGACGCGAGAACGGAGCAGCTATCGTCGGGTTCGTGCGCGACGAGTACGAGGAAGGTGCGCGTATCATCGAGGTCGGTGTCGGCGCGCGTGACGGGACGGCGCGCGCTCTCGCTGAGGCAGGCTTCGACGTGACGGCAACGGACAGACGCGGCATAGACGTGCATCCAAGCGTGGAGTTCGTCCGCGACGACGTGAGGTCGCCCGACCTGAACGTCTACGAAGGCGCGTCGCTCATCTACTCGTTGCGTCCGCCGTACGAGATACACGCGGACATAGATGACGTAGCACGCGCCGTAGGAGCGGACACGCTCCTGATGCCGCTTGCCGACGAAGGCGTGTCGGTCGACGGATTCGAACTCGTCAACCGCCGAGGGCGCGCGCTCTTCTTACGGCGGTCGGACGGCTGACGTTGGCTACCAAGGCTGTGTAACCCTGTCGACGAACGCTTCAGGGTCGTCGGTCTCTACACGGACGTGTAGCGCGCCGAGTTCGTGTCCGCCGACGTCGAAGTTGACGCGTCCGACGGTCGCTGGCTGTTTGCTCAGACGGAAGGCGAGCGTGTCGCCGAGAACGGCGTCGAGAAACTGTTCGCGCGCCGTCTCGTTTATCTCCTGTCTGTCGACGAGTTCACGCAGATGTTCGATGCTTTCCTCGCCGGCGCGCGCGACGAGTTCTATATCCTCGTCCCTGTCTTCGTCATTGCCCAATGTCTCGTCCTCGAACTCGGCGTCAGGGAACAGGTTAAGGACGGCTTCCTTGACCTTCTCGCGCGGTTCTGTGCGGTGTGCCTTCGTGCGTACCGTGATGTCTATCTCTGTCTCTTCAGTCATTTTCGTAGAGCCTCTCTAACCTTTCGAGCGTGTCGGCGTCCTCAACCGACTTGTCGTCGCGCACGCCTAAGAAACGCGGGAAACGGAGCGCGTAGCCGCTCGTATAGACGGGTGAACGCTGTATCTCCTCGTATCCGACCTCGAAGACGACCTCGGGTTTGAACTCTATTTCCTTGCCGACCTCCGAGACGACGAGTTCCTCGAAACGCTCCGTGAGTTCTTCGAGCGTTTCGTCCGTCAGTCCCGTCGCAACCTTTCCGACAGTCTCGTATCCTTGCTCTCTCCTGACGCTCAGGAGGTAGCTACCCACGAGCGACGCGCGTCTTCCCTCGCCCCATTCGCCGCCAGTCACGACGAGGTCTAACGTCTCGGGTTCGGGCTTTATCTTGAGCCAGTTCTTTCCGCGCCTTCCGGGCGAATAGACGCTTTCAGGATGCTTGACGACGACGCCTTCGTGTCCTGCGTCAAGCGCGTCCGCCTCCTCGCGCCTGACGCCGTCAGTGTCTTCTACCGTCGCTGTTCTTGCGACAGCCTCGTCGTCGACGGCGTCGGCGAGCCTGTCCTGCCTTTCTTTTAGCGTCTCTTCTATGACCGCTCCGTCGTCGCTGTCGTACAGAACGTCGAATACGTGTAGCTCAAGCCCCACCTCGTCGCGCATCTCCTCGACGCGGTACTTCCTGCGGAGACGGCGCAGAACCTCCTGAAACGGAAGTGGCTCACCGTCGGAGACTGCGACGACCTCGGCGTCCAAGATAGCTTCGTCGCTCCTCACAGCGTCTTCGACCGTCTCGACGACATCGGGCAACGAGTCGGTCAGGTCTTCGAGGCTACGCGAGAAAAGGCGTGTCTCCTCGCCGACGTGCGCCTGCACACGCGCGCCGTCGTACTTGGTCTGGACGACAGCCTCGTCCGCGCTCAGGTCGGAGAAGACGTTGTCGACGGTCGAAGCCTGCGCCAACATCGGCTTGACGGGGCGTCCGACGACCATCTCAAGCGAGCGCAGACCTTCGTTACCCTCGTCGCGTGCGACCTCCGCAACCTCGCCCACGTCGTTCGTGAGCATGATGCCGCGCTCGACGAGCTCGGTGTCGACGCCGTACGCGGAGACGATACCGTCACGTACCGTCCCCTCGCCGACGCCGAGACGCATCTCTCCGAGTACGAGACGCGCTAAGTGTTTCGCGGAGCGCGGCGGGGTGTCCATGAAAAGACTGCCGAGTTCGCGTGTCTTAGTCTCCTGGCTTCCCTCGCCTTCCTTCGAAGCGAGGCTCTCGAACGCGTCGTAAACGTCCGAGACAGTCTCGGTCGTGGAGCCGAACGTCTGCTGTCCTCCGGTACCGAGACGTGCCGCCGCTTCGCCGACGTCGCCCGTCTCGGCGACGCGTTCCTCTATCTCGTCCGCAGTCGGTTCGCCCGCGAGAGCGAGCGCGTCGTACAGGAGCGACGGTCCCACGTCGAGCTTCCTGTCGTCCCAATCCGGGAAGACACGTCCCTGAACGAACCGCGCGACTACGCGTACCTCGTCGGTGCCAGCGTCGCTAAGCAGGTCGGCGACCTCGTCGACCTTGTCGTGGTCGCCCGAGAGCGACTCGATTCTGTCGGCACGTTCCGCGAACTCGTCGAACTCCATTACTCTCGTCTCTGGTTGGATGGTTGGAGACGGTGCTCTAAGAAGTACCGGATAGAAAGTCGGATTCGCCTCTGCCGGTTCTCATTTCTCGCAGAACTCGCTCCGTTGCGGGTCGGGGGATTTGAACTTTGGTCAGTCCACTCGCCCGTGCTCGCTTCCTTCCCGAGTTCAAATACCTCCCTGCCGGTTCGCTCCTCGCTCCGCTCGTCGCTCCACGTCTTCGCAAAGCGGAGCTTTGCGGAGGCAAGCAAATCGAAGATTTGCTACCGGGCCGGGGGGGATTTGAACCCCCGGTCGACGGGTGTCTTCGGTCAGCAGTACGCCGTGTCTCGCGGGTCTGGCTGACCCTAAAAGCCCGTCGCTTTAAGCCGAACTAAGCTACCGGCCCTTGGCTAGATGTTTGTACGTCTCGCTAATCTTTCTTTCCCTTCGTAGCCTTCGCAGGCTTGATAACCTCTGTCCGCTTACACCGAACATGACCATGTTCGGAACCAGCGGCGTCAGAGGAGTCGTCGGGGAACTCGTCACGACCGACCTTGCGCTACGGATAGGTGCGGCGGTCGGCGAGGATGTCGAGACGTTGACAGTAGGACGTGACACACGCACGACGGGGAAAGGACTCGAAAACGCCGTCGTCGCGGGCGCGCTCTCGGCGGGCGCGGATGTTGAGCGCGTCGGTGTCGCGCCGACACCCAGCGTCGTCCGTTACGCCGAGGAGGCGTCGCTCGTCGTGACCGCGAGCCACAACCCGCCCGAGTACAACGGCTTCAAGCCGTGGAACGCCGACGGCACGGCGTACGACGAGGAGCAACGCGCCGCGGTCGAAAGACGTGTCAAGGAAGGACAGAAGTCGGTACGTGCCTCCGAGTTCGGCGACGACCGCTCCGTGGACGACGCGCTCCGTAGACACGCCGACTCCGTCGTCGATGCTGTCGCAGACGCCGACGTGCGCGTCGTGGTCGACGGCGGCGGTGGCGCGGGTTCGCGTATAACACCCAAGGTTCTTAGACGTCTCGGCTGTGATGTCGTGACGGTCAACTGCGACTACGACGGAAGCTTCTCCGCCCGTCTTCCCGAACCTACCGACGAGAACTTGGACGACCTGAAGAAGGCGGTCGTCGCCTTCGACGCGGACGTAGGACTGGCGCACGACGGCGACGCCGACCGTGTCGCCGCTGTCGACTCGTCGGGCGAGTACGTCGAACCCGACCGCCTCATGGCTATGTTCGCGCTCTGGGAAGGTGCCGAACGCGTCGTCGCGCCCGTCAACACGAGCACAGTCGTTGACGAGGTCGCGGAGGTAACGCGAACCGCAGTAGGGGACGTAAACGTCGCGGCTGAACTCAAACGCGGCGGTGGCGACTTCGGCGGCGAACCAAGCAACAACTGGATATTCCCCGACGAAACCCTGTGTCCCGACGGCGTCTTGGCGGCGGCGAAGGTCTGCGCGCTCGCTTCGGAGAAGTCGTTACGCGAACGCATAGACGACCTGCCGCCGCGGTACGTCCGCCGTGGCAACTTTGAGGTCGCGGACGAAAAGAAGACCTCTGTCATGGACGGCGTCGCAGAGCGCGCCGAGACGAAGTACGGAGAGTTCACGGCGATAGACGGCGTCCGCGTCGAGGTCGAAGGCGGCTGGTTCCTCGTGCGTCCGAGCGGCACCGAACCGAAGGTGCGCGTTACTGCCGAAGGAGAGACGGAAGAGCGCGCCGACGAAGTATACGACAAGGCGACGGACATCCTACGGGAGGCGATGGACAGCGAATGACGGCGTGGTTCGAGAGAGGTACGGACGCCGACGCGCTCGAAACGTCTCTCGAAGACGGCGCGGAGCCGGAGGTGCGCGACCTGCCCGCGCTTGCGGTCGAAAAAGGCGTCTTCGAGACACACGACGGCTACTACGACGCGCTCCACGAAGCGACGGTCGAGGTTGCGCGTCGGCGCGTCGACGACGCAGTCGATACGGCGGAGCGCGACATCGTCAACGCCGTCAGGACGCTCGAAACCCTGAGCGAACAGATAAACGAACTCGACGAACGTGGACGCGACTGGAGCGACGAGACGGGACGCGTGCCCGTTGACGAGATTGTCGAGGCACGCGAATCACACGAAGAAGCACGCGACGAGACGCGGCGTTTCATAGAGGAACGTACGCCCGAACTCGCGCCCAACCTTTCGAACCTCGCAGGCTCCGTGCTCGCGGCGCGTCTCATCGCTCTCGCGGGCGGTCTCGACAAACTCGCACGTATGCCGAGCAGTACCGTGCAGGTCTTAGGCGCGGAGGACGCGCTCTTCGCACACCTGCGCGGCGACGCGCCGCCGCCGAAACACGGCGTGATATACGTCCATCCGTACGTCCGCGAAACCGACGCCGACGAACGTGGAAGCGCGGCGCGTGCCGTCGCAGGAAAGCTCACTATCGCGGCACGTGTCGACCGTTACGCAGGCGACCTGCGTCCAGAACTCGCCGAAGAACTCGACGAGAAGATAGAGGGTATCAGAAGCAGAGACGGAGGTGACGGCTCGTGACGAGAGCCGTCGAGTGGGTCAAGGTTGACAGCGAAAGGTATCCTGCGACAGAGGGCGAGTCTGTGCGCGACGAGCGCGTCGTCAACGGTAAACGTGTCTGGCACCCCCGAAAGAGCAAGGCGGCGGCTCTTCTCGTCAAGGGTGTTGACCTCCCTATCGGAGACGCGCGCGTCCTCTACTTAGGAGCGGGTGCGGGAACGACGCCGTCGTACTTCGCCGACGTAGCGCGCGCCGTCTACGCCGTCGAGTTCGCGCCGAGTCCTGCGTCACGTCTCGTCGATGTCGCCGAGACGCGTAAACGTCTGTTTCCTTTGTTCGCCGACGCACGCAAGCCGTCCGAGTACTCGTCGGTCGTCGAAGGCGTCGACGTTCTGTATCAGGACGTTGCGACGCGCGGACAGGCGGATGTCGCGCTAAAGAACGCCGGATTCGTGCGCGAAGGCGGACGCGCTTACGTTATCGTCAAGGCGCGTAGCGAAGACGTTACCGCCGAACCCGAGGAGAAGTACGAGGAGGTTGCCGAAAAGCTGGACGAGAAGTACGAAGTCGAAAAGGTCGTCGACCTGTCGCCGTTCTACGACGACCACGCCGCCGTCGTCGCACGCCGTCGGTGAGAAGACGGGACGTGCCAAAGGACAGAGGTTAGATGTAGTCAAGCCAGTCGGTGTACTCGTCGAGTCTTCCTTCCGTCGCTTCGAAGAACGTCTTCTGTATCTCCTTCGTGACGGGACCGCGTCCGTCGTCGCGCACCGGACGGTCGTCGACGCTCCTTATGGGCGTAACTTCCGCGGCGGTGCCCGTGAAGAACAGTTCGTCGGCTGTGTAAAGCTCTCCGCGCGAGATACGTTTCTCGACCACTTCGTAGCCTAAGTCGCGCGCCACCTCGATTACAGACTGACGTGTGATGCCGTCGAGTATGCTCGAATCGACGGGCGGCGTGTATATCTTCCCGTCGTCAATCATGAATATGTTCTCTCCCGGACCTTCTGCGACGCTACCTTCCTTGTCGAGAACTATCGCCTCTACGTAGCCGTTCGACTTGGCTTCTAACGACGCCATTATCGAGTTGACGTACGCACCCGTCACCTTGGCAGTCGTAGGTATCTGCGAAGAGTGGTGCTTCCGCCACGACGATACCGCCACGTCGACGCCGTTCTCTATCGCGTCGTCGCCTAAGTACGCGCCCCAGGGCCAGACGGCTATCGCGGTCTTGACCGGACAGCCTTCGGGGTTCAGCCCTAGCTTGTTGTAGCCGTAGAAGACGATGGGGCGTATGTAGCACGAGGCGAGACCGTTCTCGCGTATCAGGTCGCGTGTCGCCTCGACGAGTTCGTCTACGGTGTACCCCATCTCTATGTCGAGCGTCTTCGCGCTGTCAGCCAGACGTTCGTAGTGCTCCTCGTGCCTGAAGACGGCAGGACCGTCGACGGTGTCGTAGCACCGTATTCCCTCGAAGACGCCGCTTCCGTAGTGGATGACGTGCGAAAGCACGTGCACCTGCGCGTCGTCCCAGTCGACTAACTCGCCGTCCATCCATATCTTTTCGACATCGTGGTCGTCCAACGACATGTTTCTACTGTCGGTGCGTCGCGTTATATAACTCACGTTGGACGTTGACACACCGAAGCGTTCTTGCGCCAGCCTCTACAGGTAGTCGGTGAAGTGAGCACAGAGACGAAGAGCGTACTGGAGACGCCGAAAGCCGTCGTCGAGATAACGCGCCCGGGTAACGCCGTCGTCGGCGGAGTCGCCGCAGTCGTCGGCGGCTACTTGGGCGGTTCAGTCGGCTTCGCGGCGGGTGTCGCCGCCTTAGCGACGGTTCTCGGCACGGGTGCGGGAAACGCCGTCAACGACTACTACGACGCCGAGATAGACGCCGTAAACCGTCCGGACCGTCCCATACCAAGCGGGAGGCTTTCGCGCCGCGGTGCCGCGCTCCTTGCCGCAGTCTTCTTCGTCGTCGCCGTCGTCGTGACGGTTGTCTTTCTGCCGCCCCTTGCTATCGGTATCGGAATCCTCAACCTCGTTCTTCTCGTCGGATACTCGTCGCATCTCAAACGCACGCCTCTCGTAGGGAACGTCGTCGTCGCTTATCTTACAGGAAGCGCGTTCCTTTTCGGCGGTGCTGCCGTCGGAGGCGTCGAGTTCACGCTCGTCCTTTTCGCGCTCGCCGCGCTTGCGAACCTAGGACGCGAGATAGTCAAGGACGTGGAGGACATGGAGGGCGACGCGAAGGAGGGCGCGCGTACGCTTCCGGTCGTTTGGGGCGAACGTCCCGCGCTCAGCGTCGCTTCCGCTGTCGTTGTCGTAGGCGTACTTCTGAGTCCTCTGCCTTACTTCGTCTTCGAAGAGTTCGGTGTCGCGTATCTCGTCGCTGTCGCCGCCGCGGACGTTGTTTTCTTAGAGGGTACGCGCAGGTCGTGGCGGGAACCGTCGACAGGACAGAAGATTCTGAAGGTCGCCATGGTAGTCGCGCTCGTCGCCTTCGTCGTCGGACGCGCATTCTGAGTCGCCGCTCGTGCCTTGCCCGTCCTTTCAGCCGAAGACGCCGCGTTTGAGACGCTGCAGGAAGCCTTCGTCGTACTCTAGTTCGTCACCGCCTGCGGAGGCGAACTCAGCGAGAGCGTCGCGCTCTTCCTCGCTTAGATCCGAAGGGTCGGGGACGACGACCTCTACGCGTACGTACTGGTCGCCACGTCCCGCGCGCTGGAGGCGCGGAAGACCACGGTTCGAGAGCCTGAAAGTCTCGCCGCTACGTGTGCCTGCGGGTACATCCATGTCGACATCGCCTTCCAACGTCGGCACCGTCACGGTGTCGCCGAAGACTGCCTGCGGGAACGAGACGGGGTGCGCATAGTAGACGTCCGCGCCGTCACGCTCGAAGATATCGTGGTCCTCGACACGCACCTCTATGTGCACCTCGTTCGCGCCGTCACGCATCCTGAGCGTCGTCCCGTCCTCGACGCCAGCGGGTATCTCTACCGTACGTGTCACGGTTTCGCGTATCTTGCCCTGCCCGCGGCAGTCGGCACAGGGTTCGTCGTACTCGATACCGACACCGCGGCAGTCGGGGCAGGAGGTGACGGTCGTCGTCTGTCCGAACGGCGTGCGCTGTCTCTGTTCGACGCGTCCCGAACCGCCACATGTCGAGCAACGTCGTGCGTTCGACGGGTCTGCCGCGCCGGTTCCGTCGCACGTCGCGCAGTCGACTTCCGTCTCGTACGATATCTCGCGCTCCGCGCCTTCGTGTACGTCTTCGAGCGACAGAGTGACCGAAGCCACGGCGGCTTGCTGACGACCTTCGCCGAAGCCGCCGCCGAACAGGTCGTTGAAGATGTCGCCGAAGTCCTCGAATCCGCCCGCGCCGCGAGCGCGTCCGGCACCGCCTGCGGCACCCGCGCCCGCACCTCTCGCTCCGGCGTCGGTCGGGTCGAAGCCCTGTTTCTCAGCCTGCACGTACCTGTCGTGACCCATGCTGTCGTACGCCTCGCGTTTCTCCTCGTCGCCCAGAACCTCGTACGCCTCCTGTATCTCCTTGAAACGCTCCTGTGCGTCTTCGTGGTCGCTGGCGTCGGGATGGTACTCGCGCGCCTTCTCGCGGTACGACTTCTTTATCTCATCCTGTGACGCTTCGCGCGACACCCCGAGAGCGTCGTAGTAGTCCCGAGCCATTCCGGTTTACTCTTTCTCGTCCTCTGTTTCTTCCGTCTCTTCTGCTGTTTCTTCATCTGTTCCTTCTGCTTCTTCTTCCTCTTCGGTCTCAGCGTCCTCGTCCTCGAAGTCGACGTCTGCGTCCTCGAAGTCAGCGTCCTCAGCAGCGGACTCCGCGCTTCCGCCTGCTTGGCTGAAGTCGAAGTCAGCACCGCCCGCTCCCGCGGCACCTTCCTGTGCGGCACCCGCGCCTGCCGCGCCTCCTGCGGAACCCGCACCGCCTGCTCCGGCACCTGCTCCCGTCGCGCCGCCTGCTGTCTGCGCGCCGGCGTCGCCAGCCTGCGAGTATATCTCGACGCTCATCTCCTGAACAGCCTCGTTGAGCGTCTCTGTCACGTCTTCGAGTTCTTCTAAGGTTGCTTCGTCGTCTTCGAGTACTTCGCGCACCTCTTCGACGGCGTCCTCGACAGCCTGTGCGGTCGCCGCTCCGACAGCCTCCTCGTTCTCTTCGAGCGTCTTCTCGGCGCGGTTTACGGCGTTCTCCGCCTCGTTTCGTGCTTCGATACGCTTGCGCTTTCTCTTGTCCTCCTCTGCATGTTCCTCCGCCTCGTTGACCATCTTATCAATCTCCTCGTCCGACAGTCCTGTGCCGCCCTCGATAGTGACCGACTCGCGGTTTCCGCTTCCTTTGTCCTCGGCTTCGACGTTGACGATGCCGTTCTCGTCTATCGAGAAAGTTACCTCTATCTGTGGCGTCCCCGCGGGTGCCGGAGGAATACCGGAGAGCATGAACTCGTCCAAGAGTTCGTTCTCCTCCGCTATCTCGCGTTCACCCTGGAAGACGCGTACGGTGACGCTCGTCTGGTTGTCCGCCGCAGTCGTGAAGACCTTCGAAGCCTCGGTCGGTATCGTCGTGTTGCGGTCGATTAGACGGGTGAAGACGCCGCCCTTCGTCTCGATACCAAGCGACAGCGGAGTCACGTCAAGAAGAACGAGGTCGTCGACCTCGCCGCTCAGGACACCGCCCTGTATAGCCGCGCCGAGAGCAACCGCTTCGTCGGGGTTTACGTCGCGCCGTGGTTCGATGCCGACCTCGTCCTCTATGAAGTCACGTACCTGTGGCATACGTGTCGAACCGCCGACGAGTATTACCTCGTCTATGCCGTCTTCGTCAACGTCCGCGTCCTCCATCGCCTGCTTTGTCGGACCTCTCGTGCGCTCTATGAGGTCTTCCGTGAGAGCCTCGAACTTGGCGCGCGTGAGAGAGGTCTCCAGGTTTATGGGTCCGTCGTCGCCCGCGGCGATGAAGGGCAGGTTTATGGTCGTCTCCTTACGCGACGAAAGCTCTATCTTTGCCTCCTCCGCGGCGTCTTTGAGCCTCTGAAGAGCCTGTCTGTCCTTGCGCAGGTCGATGCCGTGTTCGTCCTCAAACTCCTGTGCGAGATGTTCTATGATAGCGTTGTCCCAGTCGTCGCCGCCCAAGTCGTTGTCACCGCTCGTGGCGACGACCTCGTAGACGCCGCCGCCTAAGTCGAGTATCGAGACATCGAACGTGCCTCCGCCTAAGTCGTAGACGAGAACCGTCTGGTCGGTGTCGTCGTCGAGACCGTACGCCATCGCAGCGGCGGTGGGTTCGTTGACGATACGCTCGACCTCGAAGCCGGCTATCTTTCCTGCGTCCTTCGTCGCCTGTCGCTGAGAGTCGGAGAAGTACGCCGGGACGGTTATGACAGCCTTCTCCACCTCGTCCCCGAGGTACTCTTCGGAGTCACGTTTGAGCTTCTGGAGTATCATCGCGCTTATCTGCTCCGGCGTGTAGTCCTCGTCGTCAACCGTCACCTCGTACTCCTCTCCCATGTGCCGCTTTATCGACTGTATCGTGCGGTCGGGGTTCTGCACAGCCTGGTTCTTCGCCGTCTTTCCGACGAGGCGTTCGCCGTCCTCGCTGAAAGCGACCACCGAAGGCGTCGTCCTGTCGCCCTCGGCGTTCTCGATTATCTCGGGGTCGCCCCCTTCCATGACAGCCATCGCGCTGTTCGTCGTACCAAGGTCAATACCGAGTATCTTCTCAGATGCCATCTGTTAACGTGAGGTTGTCGTCCGACAGGTAAAAGCTTGTTTTTACTCGTTGGTTCGTCGCTCTTTCAGTCGTCGTCGCCCTCAGCATCTTCATCGCCAGCCTTTGCGACGGTAACCTTCGCAGGACGGACGACACTCCCGTCCATCTCATAACCCGGCTCGTAAACGTCGACTATATCGCCCTCGTCGTGGTCCTCGGAATCGACACGCATCATAGCCTGATGTTTCTCGGGGTCGAACTCCTCGACAGGGACGCGTTCGACACCGTGTTTCGACAGAACTTCGTCGAAGGTTCCGAGCGTCATCTCGACGCCCTGGCGTACTCCTTCCACGTTCCCTTCGGCGTCAAGAGCACGTTCAAGGTCGTCACGCACACCCAAGAAGTCCTTAACGACCGACTCAGTGGCACGCTCTGCGGCGCGTTTCACCTTCTCGTCAGCACGCTGTTTGTAGTTCTTGAAGTCAGCCTGCACCCGTTTTACACGCGACTTTAGCTCCTCGACACGCTCTTCGCGCTCTTCAAGTTCGTCGCGCAGCTCCTCAACGCGTGTCTCGTGCTGCTCCAGACGGCGGCGAAGCTCTTCCTTTTCTTCCGTGTCTTCTTCCGCGTTTTCACCGTCGTCGTGTTTCTCCTCTGTCGTGTCCAAGAAAGCTCACCTTTATGCCGTCTTCGGGACGACTTCACATAAGCCTTCATCATGTTGGGCGTGACCCTTGCCGTCGCCGCGGCGTTCGCCATCGCGCTGCAGGCGGTCTTCATACGTATAGGCACCGACGAGGGGAGTTCGCGCGGCGTCTTGGTGGTCGTCCTTGCAACCAACGTCGCCGTCCTCGTGCCCGCCGCCGTCGTCGTCGGCTACCCGCGTCCCAACCTTGGTCTGACACCGCGTTCCTTCGGTGCGTTCATCGGCGCGGGCGTCGTCGGCACGCTCATAGGACGCGCGCTTTTCTACGAGAGCATCGAACGCGTCGGCGCGAGTAAGGCGGAACCCGTCAAAGC
>JAQZDD010000099.1 GCA_028751055.1 Euryarchaeota archaeon Ods04
CTGCTCGGGCGACGCCGTCGCGTCCATCTCGTCCGCGCTCGTGTCGCGTCCCACCTCCGCCAGCACTTTTTCGGCTGTCTTGGGACCGAGCAAGTTTGCGACGCGGTCCGCGCTCGCGTCGCGGAGGTCGTCTCTGTCTTCGATTCCCGCCTCGTACAGACGCCGCGCGCGGACACGTCCGACGCCGCGCACGCTCACTAAGTCAAGAAGCTCTTCGCGGACGCCGTGCTGGACACGTAGACGCGTCTCGTGCACGGCGCGCTGGTGCGGCGAGTCAACGAGCGCGGCGAGCGACTCCGCGGCGTACAGGAGCCAGTCGGCGCGTTCGACTCGGGTGCGCACGTCACCGGGTGCGACGTTATGCTTCTCGGCGATACGGTCCTCGTCACGCTCCTGCGTCCAGTCGTGGAGAACGACGGCGGTCTTGAGCGACGCCAGCCAGTCGTCGAAGCCGCGGTCGAACTCCGACGGCATGTCGACTATCTCGTCCTCGTGGTCGCTTGCGAAGCCGTACATGCGCTCCTCGTCGCCCTTCCGGAGGTAGAGACGGTACATGTCGGGCGTGTGCGAGACAGCCTCCAAGAACGTGAGAGTCGTCGGTTCCTCCGCTTTGCGTATCTTATCGGCGATACGTTCCGCGCTCAACGGGTCGACGTAGAGACGCGAGACGGTGTGTCCGAGGTCGGTCGCTTCGAGTTCGTCTTCTCCGTCACCTTCTTCGTCGCCTTCGACCATCCCTGCGTCACGCAGGTATCCGAGAACCTCGTCGACGATACCCGACAGGTCGGCGTTCGGCTCTTGGTGTGCGTAGAACGTCGCGCTCAGGAAGTCGAGGACGCCCTCACGCGACGACGCGAAGCCGCTCGCAACAGTCGAAAGGACGTGTGTGCGCAACGCCTTCCTGCTCGCTAACTTCGAGAAGACGGGTTCGGGTTCGCCTTCGACGTACTTCTCTCGGAGTTCGTCAGGGTCCGCGCTCCCCGCGACGATGACCGCTTCGCCGTGAGGGTCGAGTCCGGGACGACCGGCGCGTCCGAACATCTGGTGCACCTCTAAGACGGGCAACGGCTTCATGCCCGTGTCGCTGTAACGCATGTGGTCGCGCACCACGACACGGCGCGCCGGCATGTTGACTCCGGCGGCGAGAGTCGGCGTTGCGCAGACAGCCACGATATCGCGCGAACGGAAGGCATCCTCGACTGCCGTGCGATGCTCGTTCTTCAGCCCCGCGTGGTGGAAAGCGACGCTTCCGGAGACACAGTCCGCGAGTCTTTCGCCCGTGTCTGTCGTCGCCGAGTCGCGCACACGGTGTTCGACACCCGACGCACCGAAGCCGAGTTCGCTCAGACGTTCGGCTGTCGCCTCCGCGCTCCTCCGCGAGTTGACGAAGACGAGTGCCTGTCCGCCGTCGTCGACAGTCCCGCTCACGAGAGTCTCGGCGTCGTCGCCCTCCGCAGTCGTGCCGTCGTCGAACTCAACGCGCCCGTTCGCCGCGACGCCTTTCTTCAGGTCGACGGGTCGCCAGTCGGACTCGACGAGTTCCGCGTCGAGCCATCCCGCGAACTCGTCGGCGTTACCGACGGTCGCGCTCAGAGCGACGAACTGCGGGTCCGAAAGCCTGCGGAGTTTCGCCGTCGTGACTTCAAGGGTTGGTCCGCGGGAGGAGTCGTCTATCAGATGCACCTCGTCCAAGACGACGCAGGAGACGTCGCGCATCCACGAGACGCCGTTACGTACGAGGGAGTCGACCTTCTCGCTCGTCGCCACTATAACGTCGCTCTCGCCGAGGCGTTCGTCGCGGTCGTCGTAGTCGCCCGTCGAGACGCCGACATCGACGGGAAGGCGGCGGAACTCATCCGACTTCTCCGACGCAAGCGCGCGCAGAGGAACTACATAGAGTGCTTTGCCGCCCCTTTCGACCGCCGATAGCATCGCCAACTCCGCGACGAGCGTCTTGCCGCTCGCTGTAGGGACGGCGGCGACGACGCTGTCTCCCTCGGCGACGCCCGCATCGACAGCTTCTGCTTGGGGCGGATACAGAGACTCTATTCCTTCGTCTAAGAAGGGCTTCAGTGACTCGTCGCTCAGAGGCAGGTCGCGTACTTCCATCTTCGTCTTCGTCTTACGGTCCGCGCCTCACGGACTAAACCGTTTCGTGACGCGGAGAACGGCGGAGACGCACCAAAGGCATCGAAAGGTGCCGACGCGCCGACGGCGGAACCTCGTACCACCTCTCCTCTATTTCGCGCTCGACGCTCTCCTCGACGAGCGTCTCGGCTGTCTTGTCGCAGTCCGGATTCCTGCAGCGGTAGCCCTGTCCGCGTCCCGCGCTCTCCATCCGCCGCCCGCAACACGTCGGCTTTACGCGCTCGGTTCGGACGAGCGAGACGACGCGCATCTTTTCGACCTTGAGCGTTCTGTCTGATACGCTCCCACAGACGACGACACGGTCGCCCTCCCTGAGACGCCGTACGGTGTCACGGAAACGTCCCGTCGGCTCGAATGCGGCGCACCGCAGACACGCGCCTGTTTCACCTTCGACAGCGAAGAAGACGTGTCCGCCCTCGCGCGTCTCGGGTGCTTCGGCTACCGTGCCTTCGACACGGTACGAACCGCCGTCCTCAACTTCGCAGGCGCGGGCGTCAACGAGATGCGCGTCCGTACCTTGGTTCGTGCGGTAGATGGCGAGACGCTCCGCTTCTTCTATTTCGACGTGTGCGTTCGCGTCCCAGACTCCGCCGAACGTGCCGCGCAGACCGTAGACGACGGGTCCGGGTGCGGCGGGCACCGCAACCACCTCGCCCTTCTCCTCGTCGACCGTGTCCCACGTCCGCGGGAACGTCTCGTTGTGCGCGTCGAAGAACGTGTCCCAAGAGACACGCCGCTGTTCGCCCCACTCCTCCTCTCCTCTGTAGACGAGAAGTTCGTACGTCCAGTCGTCGAAGGCACGCGACGCTCCGACCGCCGCCGTCGCGCCTATCACGCCGCGTCCGTTCTTCCAGCCTCTTACGAGCACGCCGTTTTCGTCTGCGATACGCCGTGCCTCCTCCTGTGTCTTGTACTCGCGTACAGCCTCTCTTGTGTACTGCGCAAGCGCGTCCGAGGGTTCGCCGCGTAGGAAAGCGACGCCCGGATTCGTCTTTTCGTCGTCGAAGACAGCGTTCTCCTCGACGGCTTCGACGACGGTCTCCTTGACACGTTTCGGTTCGTCCGTCTCAACGTGAAGCGCGAGTGCGGCGTTGCCGCGCGTCTTGTGCTCTACCTCCGGATTGAGACGCACGAGAAGACGGTCTTCGACCGTAGCGAAAGACGAGATGTGTTCCGCTATGACGGCAGCAAGGTAGGTCGTGCACATACCGCGCGTCGCCGAGTCGGTGTCGTCTATTCCTACGACGGTACGTTCCATCAGTACCCTCTAATTCCCCGAGAGGTAAGTACTCAAAGGTTCAGGGAAGGGATTACGTGTCGGAACTGAGCACTCAGGCTTCGGAGACGTGTGCACGAGCGTCACAGTTATGTTTCATGCGCAAGATATGCACATACGATGAGCACGAGTGAGGACAAGAAACGCGTCCATTTCCACTCCCCCGAACACCTCGTGAACCGTATCGACGAGATAGCCGAGGTTTTCGGTAGAGACAGAACCGACTTACTCGTGGAGGCTATGCGGGAGTACATCGAGGAGAGGGAGGACAGCGAAAGATTCCGGAGGCTCGTAGCGTCGAGGTACTACGAAGACGAGATGGAGTTCGAGACCGTAAAGAGGCTAGTCGGTGCCGAGACTGCACAACGTTTCCGCCTGCTCAAGTCCGACCTTGGTCGGGAGCCGTTCGAGATACACGAACCCAAGGAGGGCGACGTTTACGACGAGGGGAAACGGTCGGTGGAGACGGACGAGACGGACGAAACACGACACGGGGCGGCGAACGACGAACAGAACGAGTAGGTGAGCATGGGAGACGGAAGAAGTCTGAAGACTGTAGTCGCCGACACGAGCGCGCTCGTCAGCCTCGCCGTCCCGGGCGCGGACGAAGGCTACGACGACGAGACACATCCTGACCCGCTCGTGTACCTCCTGAGTTCTTGTTCCGTACACGTCCCCGAGACGGTAGTCGCCGAACTGGAGAACACGGCGGAGTACGACGATATCCACGGCGCGGCGGCGCACAACGTTCTGTCGGCACGTAACCATTACGCAGTCGAAAATCCGTACGGTAGGAGCGACGCACCGGACGCGAGACCGACGCTCGGTCTGAACGACAGCGAAACCGACTGCGTCGTCCTCGCCAACGTTCTCGGAGCCGACGCGCTTATCGCCGACGAGTTCGCCGACGACAGCTTTGCCCTCCTGCACGCCGCGCTCAACACGTCGGCTCTGCTCACGACGCCTTCGCTCCTGCGCGACTACGTCCGCAACGGTCATATGAGCGGCGAGGAGGCACGCCATGTCATCGAGACGGTTGCGTCGCACAGGAGTTGGGAGGAAAACCCGTACGTCGAACTGATTCTCGACTCTCTGGAAGACTAGACCGATCCGTGCCGCGCAGGAGAATCTACGACCTCCACAGGTAAGAAAGATAACTGCCCAAAGGTTCGAGCACGCCCTCGTCGGGCTTTTCGAGCATACGGTACTCGTCGTCGATTTCGCCCAAAAAGTAGAGCGACCATGAACGGAAGAATAGACGCACCGGCAACTGCACCAGAACGGCGACGGAAGCGACGACAAGGACGACGTAGAAGACGAGGACGACGACCAGCAAGACGAATCCCGCAACGGTAGTCACGAGCATCTCAGGACTCAGACCGTATCCTTCGCTCGTCAGACCCAGAGCGACAGAAAGACCTGCTACAGGGAGCGCGTAGAAGGCGGCGACGGCGAGGGCGGCGACCGTCGCGCCGACAGCCACGACGAGGTTCCCGACCGAACGCGCGACGGCGTACCCGAAGAAGGCGACAGGTTCGCGTGCTAAGACGTGCCAGAAGACGCGCCAGCCTTCCGAGACCGAACAGCCGCGTACGACCATCACGGGCGCGACGAAGTCGGTCGTGAAGCCGTTGGCGAGCGAGACGACGATACCGAAGACGAGAGCGGCGAACACGGCTGTAGTGACGACCGAGTCGGGTGCGCGTCCGACCAAGAGGGCTACGCCGAAGGCGGGGGCGAAGAAGAGCGCGGTTGCGACCGAACGGAAGACGAAGAGCCGTGTACCCTCGTCGAGCCTTTCGCGCGCGTAACGTCCGACGTGCTCCTCGTCAGTCCGGAGAACGTCGATGAGGACGAACTCGGCGACCGCACTCACGA
>JAQZDD010000093.1 GCA_028751055.1 Euryarchaeota archaeon Ods04
CTGAAGTCGGGACGTGTGATACGTTGCGCGACGATGAAGTCACGGTCGTTAGCGAACCTCTGAAGGGTGTCGTCGGTCGCCTGTATCAGGAGCGTGTCGCCTCCACGCAGACCTCTCTTGTCCATCCGGGCGTGTATAACCTTCTCACCCCTCCGTATCGCAAGCACGGTCGCGTCGTATCTGTCCCTGAAACGGATTCCTTCGAGCGTCTTTCCGATTATAGACGCCTCAGGCGAAACGACGACCTCCACAAGGCTCTGCTCCGTCTCGGCTTCCACGTCGCCCTCCTCAACATCAAGCGTCTCGTCGGTGACTTCGGCGTCGGGCGCTAAGTCAAGCCCCTCGGCGTCCACGAGGTCAAGAAGCCTCTCACGTCCCGTACGCAGAACGAGTATGTCGTCGGGACGTATCTCCTTGCGCGCAAGGGGTTCGGAGAAGGCTTCCTTGTTACGTACCAACTGCACAAGGTCGGTGTCCGAACCTTCGTCAGGGTCGAGTTCTTTGAGGGCTTCCTCGACAGTCATACCAACGAGAGCAGAGTCGTCGCGCACCACGACCTCCGTCAGGTACTCGGTCATCCCGAACTCGTCGACTAGCTGGTCCGTAACCTTGATGCGTTCGGGAACGAGGTACCAGCCGACCGTGACGAGGTAGACGACGCCCGTCACAAGGACGACGACGCCTAACTGGGTGAACTCGAACATAGAGAACGGACGGTCGATGAGGCGCGCGGAAACGTCCGAGGCGAGTATGTTGGTCGACGTGCCGATGAGCGTCAGCATGCCGCCGAGCATCGCCACGAACGAGATGGGCATAAGAAGCTTCGAGGGCGAGATGCCAGTACGGTCGGAGATACGGCTCACCATCGGTATCATGATGGCGACGACAGGCGTGTTGTTGATGAAGCCAGCAGTCCCGCCCGAAAGCCCCAAGACGGCGAGAAGCTGTCTGAAAGGGCTGTCGCCGAACGAGTCGGCGATACGTTCGCCTATGAGGTTTATGAGACCGGACTGCCGTATACCCTCGCTGAGTATGAACATGGCGAGAACCGTGATGGTCGCCGAACTCGAGAAGCCGCCTATGCCCGTCACTGCGTCCACCTGTGTCAGAGGCTCCAAGACGATGAGCGTGAAAAGGACGCCTATTGCGACGACATCGATGGGAACGGGTTCCGTGACGAAAAGGACGAGAGCGACTGCGATTATGACGAAGATAACAACGATTTCGAGCGTAAGAGGGGGTATCTCGCCTCGGGTTGCGGCTTCGACTCCGGCTTGTGCTTGAACCTGCGCCTGCATCAGAACCCGGAGGAGCATAAGACAAGGTGCATTTATAACAACATCAAGCCTTCGGAGCCTGAAACCGGCTTGTCATCCGTATGTCTGACGTAACGTTATATGGGCGGTTTCGTTATAGACTTCATAGACTCCGGAGAGGTAATACTATGGACAAGATTGTTCAAGACGCCCTTGAAGAGGCGGAGAACGACGCGGGAAGAAACATCGAAGGTAGCGGTGCCTCGGCAGGACGTAACACGACGAGGACAGGTAAGGCAGAGAACGAAAGCCGTGGCTCCGGTCGCACCGGTCACACGACCGAGAAGCCGACGGGCGACTCCACGGAGTCCCCCGAAGAAAGCGACGATGAGGAGGAAGAGATAGACGCGCGCACAACCGACGAGGAACTCGAAGCCGTACTCGAAGACCTACAGACGACCATAACGGTCTTCGGCTGCGGCGGAGGCGGCTGTAACACCATCAACAGGATGTTCCACGAGGGAATCGAGGGCGCGCGCACCGTCGCCACCAACACCGACGTGCAGCATCTCGTCGACATAGAGGCGGACGAGAAGATTCTCATCGGTGAGAAGAAGACGGGCGGACGCGGCGCGGGTTCCGTCCCGCAGGTCGGCGAGGAAGCCGCGATAGAGTCGCAGGACGCCATAAAGAAACAGATAGACGGCTCCGACATGGTCTTCGTGACAGCAGGTCTCGGAGGCGGCACGGGAACGGGAAGCGCGCCTGTGGTAGCACAGGCGGCACAGGACGAAGGCGCGCTCACCATCGCCATCGTCACGACGCCTTTCACAGCCGAAGGGGAGGTGCGGCGCAACAACGCCGAGGCAGGTCTCGAACGTCTCCGCGATGTCGCCGACACCGTCATCGTCGTGCCCAACGACCGTCTCGTCGACTCCGTCGGCGGTCTTCCGGTCGACCGTGCCTTCCGTGTCGCCGACGAGGTTCTGATGCGCTCGGTAAAGGGAATCACCGAACTCATAACGAAGCCCGGTCTCGTCAACCTAGACTTCGCCGACGTGCGTACGGTCATGGAGAGCGGCGGCGTCGCAATGATAGGCTTAGGCGAGAGCGAGTCGGAGAAGAAGGCGGAGGAGAGCGTCACGAAGGCTCTGCGGTCGCCCCTTCTTGACGTGAACATTGAGGGCGCGTCGTCGGCACTCGTCAACGTCACGGGCGGCAGCGACATGACGATAGAGGAAGCGGAGGGCGTCGTCGACGACATCTACGACCGCATAGACGACGACGCACGTATCATCTGGGGTACGTCGGTCGACGAGGAACTCGAAGGCACGATGCGCACCATGATAGTCGTCACGGGCGTCGACAGTCCGCAGATATACGGTCAGGAAGACGAGGAGACGGAGACGGAGACTGAGAAGCCGTCCGCTAAAGGCATCGACTACGTGGAGTAGACCGACACGCCGACGAGCCGTAGGGCAACACTAAAGTTCTACCGACGTATACGCCTCTCCAATGGGTAAGTACTTCAACCTAAACGTAAACGACTATATCCGGGTGCTGAAGCTCGCCCGTACCCCGACGTGGGACGAGTTCAAGCAGGTGGCTCTGATAGCGGGTGCCGGAGTCATTCTCGTAGGCACCATAGGCTTCCTGCTCTTCATAATCATGCGTCCTCTCCCGCCCTGAGCCGAGGTGAAAGATGGGAATATACGCAGTCAAGACGACGGCGAGCCAGGAAACGACCGTAGCCGACATGCTCGCTGACCGCGACAACCCGGGCGTACTTTCGGTTCTCGTCCCGAGCGACGTCACGGCGTACGTACTCGTCGAGGCTGAGGACTCCAACGCCGTCGACCGCGCAATCGACCGTATTCCGCACGCGCATTCGATGGTCGAGGGCGAGACGAGCATGCAGGAGGTCGAGCACTTCCTGACGCCAAAGCCCTCCGTCTCGGGAGTCAACGAAGGCGACGTCGTCGAGATAATCAGCGGTCCGTTCAAGGGCGAGAAGGCACGCATAAAGAGAATCGACGAGGCGAGCGAGGAGGTGACTGTCGAACTCCACGAGTCGACGGTTCCGATTCCCGTGACGGTCAGGGGCGACCACATACGCGTTCTCGACAGCGAAGAAAGATAGCTTCTTTTCGTATCTTTCGGCGGCTTGCTTCGTCGGAAGTATCAGATTACTTACCACTTTCTTTCAGGAATTAATACATGCCGTAGAAGTTGGACAGAGCTATTACTCCGACTCCCGAACCCGGTACCGGCATGGGGATAGGCGCAGGTGGGTTCTTGCTCTTCTGCTTAGCCGGATTCGCCATAGGCTGCCTCAGCGGTCTCGTGCCGGGGCTGCACGTCAATAATCTCGCGTTTCTGCTCGCCGGAATCGCAGGCGCGGCTTCGGAGTTCGTTGCTCCGACGGGTATCGGACTTGTGATGGTAACCGCCGCCGTGACGCATACGTTCTTAGACGTTCTGCCGAGCATCGTGCTCGGCGTCCCCGACGAGTCGATGGCTCTCGTCGCGCTTCCGGGACACCGCATGGTTCTCGAAGGCGAGGGACGCGAGGCGGTCGTCCTCTCGGCGGCAGGTAGCATGCTCGCCGTCGTCTTCAGCTTCTTTGTCGCCGTGCCCGTCACGCTCATGATGGTGCGCGCCTACTCGACGCTGTCGGCGTACATGCCGCTTGTGCTCGCAGGTACCGTCGTGTATCTTGTTGTGACGGAGCGCGGCGGCGAGGTCGGCACGCATGGAACTGCGACGGGACGCGACGCGCTCGCCGTGCGCGCCAAGGCTCTCGTCGTCTTGGGCGCGTCCGGACTCCTTGGCTGGTACGTCCTGCATCTTGAACCCGACGCAGGAAGCGCGGTAGTCGGCGAGCCGACGCTCCTTATGCCGCTCTTCGTCGGGCTTTTCGGCGTGCCTATACTTGCCGTCAGCGCGTTCGAGAACTCCGAGATACCCGAACAGAAGCCGCACGCACTCCGTCTTCCGCGCAGGTCGGTCTTGGTCAACGCCGTCGGCGGCGGCTTCGCGGGGAGCCTCGTCGGCTGGATACCCGGCGTCTCGCCCGCGGTTGCGACGAGCTTTGTACAGAGCCTACTCCCCGACTCCGAGGACGAACCGTCGTCGATGCGCGCCTTCGTCGTCGCCGTCTCTGGCGTCGACACCTCGAACGCGGTCTTCGCTCTTCTCGCTCTCTACTACATCGGTCTTCCGAGAAGCGGAACGATGGTCGCCCTGACACGTCTTGACGCTCGCTTCGGATTCGACGACGTGGTCGCCTACCTCGTTGGTGTCGCCTTCGTGTCGGTCGCTGCGTTCGCTGTCACCGTCGCTCTCGGAAAGCACGCCTTCGGTGCGGTGCGCCGCGCCGACTACCGCGTCCTGAGCGTCGTTATTGTCGTCATGCTCGTCGTACTGACCTTCGTCTTCTCGGGCTTCGTCGGTCTTCCGATTCTGGTTGCCTCGACCGTGGTAGGTCTGGTGCCGAACTACACGCGTGTACGGCGCGTCAACTGCATGGGCGCGCTCCTCCTGCCTCTGATACTTCTACTGTAGACACACCTCTTCTCGGTGGCGGTAACTAACACACTTATACTTATACGCCAACACCGTAAACTGAGAGTATGGAAAGACGGCAGTTCGTCAGACGTGCGGTGCTCTTCTCCGCGCCCGTAGCCGTCTTGTCGGGATGCGTAGAGGATGAGCCTGTCGACGACGAGGACGAAGACGACGAACCGCCTGACGAAAGAGAGGTATCGCTCGCCGACACCCGGTTCGAAACCGTCCGGCGCGGCGGCGGCACGCGCGGCGACGAGGTTTCGTTCGACTTTGACGAGGAGGCACAGACTGTCACGGTAGAAGGTCTTCTCACGGGACGTAATTCGTGTTACACCGCCGAACTCGAATCCGCCGACTACGACGCTGTCGAAGATGTTTTCGCCATGAACGTCCGTCCGTTCGAAGACCGCGACGAAGACGAGATGTGTCTTCAGGTCATCACGGAGATAGAGTACCGTGTAGTCGCCGAGTTCGAGGACGGTATTCCGGGAAGAGCCGTCGTGAGCCACAGAGGGACGGAGGTGGCGGAGGCGACACGTCCGGAAGGGTGACGGACGAAAGTGGATAATGACTGAAAGACTCGTTTTAGCTTACGGAAGAGC
>JAQZDD010000261.1 GCA_028751055.1 Euryarchaeota archaeon Ods04
GACCTACGACGAGCTACTCGGGGAACTGATACAGAACCACAACCGGCGTCAGCTCGCCGAGCGCGCACGCGAGGTGCGGGAAGCAGACGAGGAGGAACTGACGCCGATAGATGAGCTATAGCGTACTCCTGAGTGACGAGGCGCGAGAGTACTACGGAAGTCTCGACGAGAAGAGCCAGAGCATCGTCAAGCGGAACCTCGAAAAGCTTGAGGACGAGCCGTATCCGCGTCCAGACGCAGGTTCGGGCGACCGAGAAAAGGTGACGGTTGAGGGTGAGGAGATGTACCGTCTCCACATCGGACGGACGCATACCGCGTTCTACGTCGTCCTCAAAGACGAGAAGCAGGTTCGAGTCGTCAGTATAATGACGATAGACGAGGCTCACAAGCGGTACGGTCACTAAGCCGCGTGCGTAGGGTACGCTGACCAAAAGGTATCGAATGCCCCGGCGCGGATACGATCCGCTTCGACGGAATGTGGGTTGCCTTGGTTGATAGGGTAGGGATGTTGGAGGGTACGGGTACTGGCACCTTTGACAGGTGGACAGGTTGGGCTGGTGTGGGTACGGTGTCTTGGTTCCGTCCTGCCGGAGCTTGTCCCACGGAGCTTTGTGACAGACAGCCGAGACCGGATGTCTGTCTGTTCTCCGTCGGACACGTGCACTTAGTTGCCTTTTTCCAAAGTCCTTTCGTAAGCCAAAATGAATTTTTTAGTTATCGTGTAACTGCGAGGTACGGCGTCCGAATCCGTCATAGATAATTACTTGCGTACGTTACACCGCCCATGGAAAGAGACTACGACGTTGTCGTCGCGGGCGCGGGACCTGCGGGGCTACAGTGCGCCCGTGACGTTGCGGCGAGAGGCTACGACGTTGCGGTACTGGAGCGGGAAGACGAGGACGGCTTCCCGAGCACGAGCAACAAGTCGACAGGCGGTACGTTCCCGTCGATGATGGCGTCTTTCGGGATACCCGACGACGTCGTCATGAAGTTCACAGACAAGGTCGTCTTAGAGTCCCCTAACTCGCACTATACGCAGGAGCATCCGGGTGCCGTGCTCGAATTCGCCGACTTCAAGAACTTTCTCGTCGAGGACGCGCGCGACAAGGGCGCGGAGTTCCTGTTCGGTACGCAGGTCGCAAAGCCTCTCGTTGAGGACGGCACGGTTACGGGCGTCGGATGCGCGGGCGGCGACGAGATTACGGCGCGCCTCACAGTCGACGCAACCGGACCGGGTGCGGTTCTCGCACAGAAGGTCGGCGTCATCGAACTCGAAAGGACGAACCAGGCGGTGGGCGTCGAGTACGAGTACGAGGGCGTAAATCTGAATCCGGAGGGGTACGCCGACCTGCGCGGCGCGATGATGCTCCGTCTCGACCACGGTATCGCGCCCGGCGGCTACGCTTGGATATTCCACACGGGCGACGACACGGCGAAGGTCGGCGTCTGTTACATACAGAACGAGCGTTACCACGACTTCGACGACGGAAACACGATAGACGACTACCTAAACGAATGGCTCGAAGACGACCCACGTTTCGAGAACGCCGTGCGCATCGACGACTCCAACCACCGCGGTTCTGCGCATATACAGGAACCCGGAAGCATGAGCACAGCGGGCTTCATGGCTGTTGGCGACACCGTGCCGTCTGTCGACCCCGTCTGGGGTGAAGGCATCAACAAATGCATGCGGTCCGGACGGATGGCTGCGGTGACAGCCGACAAATGCCTCACTGCGGGCATCGACGTTTCGGAGGAGACCGTCTCGACCTACGACGACCTCTGGCACGAGGAGGTCGCGCCGCGTGTCGGTTCGCGTCTCACGATGACGCGTCTCCTGTATCTGGTCTCCAACGACAGGTACGACAGGCTGATGAAGGACCTCAACAGCGCGGACGAAGAGACGCTCAAGAAGGCGAACAACGGCAACAAGCGCGCCATAATGAAGCTTCTGCATCTCCGGGACATACCGACGCTCCTGAAGTTCGGGAAGCAACGTTTCACGGGATAAACACGCAGACGGAACCTAACCGTCGTCCCGAACCGTGTCGACACTCGTGACCTCGAACGCCGCACCTCCTTCGTCGTGCTCATCCACATCTATCTCCCAGCCGTGTACCTCGGCGACCTGTTTCACGATATACATACCCAGACCTGTACCTTCGTCGCTCGTCGTGTAGCCCGGCTTGAAGACGCGTCTACGGTCGTCCGCGGGTATTCCGGGTCCGTCGTCCTCGACACGGAATCCGTCTCCGTCGGATACGTCGGTCACGGTGACCGTCACGTCGTCGCCCCCGTGTTCGACGGAGTTGCGGAGCAGGTTCTCGAACATCTGGCGTAGCTTCCCTCTGTCCGCCATTACCGTGTTATCCGTCTCGACACGCAGTTCGGCGTTCTTGGTGTCCGTGTTTTCCCAAGACTCCTCTACGACCTCGTCGACGGCGACGGCATCTATCTCCCCTGTTTCGTCGACTTCGCGTGCGAGTGAGAGGAGGTCGTCGATGATAGCTTCCATACGTTTGACCGCATCACGACATCTCTCGAAGAAGTCGGGGTCTCCCGTCTCCTCGGCGAGTTCTAAGTTGCCCATGAGCACCGTCAGCGGGCTACGCAGGTCGTGCGAGACGACGCTTGCGAAGTCGTCGAGACGCTCCTTCTGA
>JAQZDD010000106.1 GCA_028751055.1 Euryarchaeota archaeon Ods04
TATACGACACCTGACGACGCCGAGGACGAGATAGCGCGTGCCATACAAGGCGACGCAGTACCGCGTTTCGGCGCGTCGGACTCGAATTGCGACTCCCATCTAAAACGCACGACGCGTGACGCCGTCGAGGAGGCGTACGAAGGACGCGAACACGGCTTCCGGCGTTTCGCGTGAGGTGAGTAAAGTTATTGGTGAGGGGTTCGTTTGAATACATGATGGAAACGTCGTCGTCGAAGCCCAAGGTAAAGGAGTACATGACGAAGGACGTCGTGACGGTACAGCCTGATGACACCGTGGGCGACGTGATGCAGAAGATGATGAACGACGAGTCGCACTCCGGCTTCCCGGTTGTAGACGCGAGTTCCGGAAGGAACGGCGAACTCTTAGGCTTCGTGACCGCCAAACGTCTCTTGGGACGTGACGAACTCGAACGTGTCGGCGACATCATGGCGACGGAACTCGTCGTTGCGGAGCCGGATATGCGTGTCGACGACGCGGCACGCGTCATCCTTCGCTCAGGGATACAGAAGCTACCCGTCGTCGACGAGGACGGCATGCTCATCGGCATAATCTCGAACTCCGACGTCATCAGGTCACAGATAGAGCGCGTCACGCCGAGCAAGGTTTGGAAGCTGATGCGGACGCTCGAATCTATACACGACACGGAGGTCAGCGAGGAGCGACGTGAAGTTCCGATAGACGAACTCGTTCCGACGCAGGACAAGATATACGCCGACGAACTCGACGGACGCTCGTACGAACTGAAGCGTGGACTCGCCGAACCGCTTATCGTCGTCGAACGTGGAGACAACCTGATTCTGGTCGACGGACACCACCGTGTTATCGCCGCCGACCGTCTCGGTATCGAGAAGATGGACGCTTACGTCATCGTCGTCGACGCCGACATCGAACTCGGTCTCGAAAGAACGGCACGCGAGAGCGGCTTGGAGAGCCTCGAAGACGTGAAGGTCGTCGACTACGCGCGCCATCCGCTCATAGAGGCGACGCGGTACTCCAGCGACGCCGATTCCAAAGAGGTTTAGAGACGCGCCCCGCTTTCTGCGGCATGGAACTCGGAATCGAAGGCAACGCCGCTCTCGTAACCGCTTCGTCGAGCGGTCTCGGAAAGGCGTCGGCGGAGGCTCTTGCTTCGGAGGGCGTCAACGTCGTAGTCAACGGGCGCGACGAAGAAAGACTCGAAAAGGGCGTTGAGGACGTGCGCGCCGCGGCGACGGACGACGCGGAGGTCGTCGGCGTGCAGGCGGACATCGCACGGAAGGACGACATCGAAGGACTCGTCGAAAGCACCGTCGAGGAGTTCGGCGGACTCGACCATCTCGTGACGAGCGCGGGCGGTCCGCCGAGCGGTCCCTTCCTCCAAACCACCGACGAGGACTGGTACGAAGCATTCGACCTCTTAGTGATGAGCGTCGTGCGTGCCGTCCGCGAAGCCGAACCTTACCTCCGCGAAGGCGACGGCGGGACGGTAGTCAACATAACTTCGCGTAGCGTCAAGGAGGCTATCGACTCGCTCGTACTCTCCAACTCCGTACGTATGTCTGTCATCGGTCTCGAAAAGACGCTCTCGAAGGAGCTTGCGCCCGATGTGCGCGCCAACGCCGTCCTTCCGGGAGCACACGAGACATCACGTATAGAGGAACTCGTCGAACAGGCTGTCGAACGCGGTGACTACGAAGACTACGCCGAAGGACTCAAAGACTGGAGCGCGGGCGTGCCGCTCGAACGTGTCGGCGAACCGCGCGAACTCGGCGATGTCGTCGCCTTCCTCTCGTCGGAACGCGCGAGCTACCTAAACGGCGTCGCTGTTCCCGTCGACGGCGGCGGAGGCGCGTCGAACCTCTGAGGTTTAGGTCGAACTAAACTGTATTTTCGTTCCTCGGGGCTATTCTGACGCTTTCCATAAATACATTTCTAACGTTGAAAACTGCTCTTTCCTGTTCCCGAAACGCGGAGCGGTAAGGCAGAAAAGTTAAGACGTTAAGTAACGTCTGTTAGGACGCATCTCAGGTGAACTCATGAGCACAGAAACAAAGGAATGGAAGGAAGCACAGAAGCAGAGATTCGACCACCGTAACCCCGAGCGTTCAGTCTACAAATCTCCAGAGGGACTCTCGGAGGAGGTCATACGCGAAATCTCCGAAGAGAAGGACGAACCCGACTGGATGCTCGAAAGACGTCTCAAGTCGTTCGAGCATTTCAAGCGGAAGCCGATGCCTTCGTGGGGTCCGAGCCTCCACGAACTCGATATCGAGTCCATTGTCCCCTACCTCAAGGCGGACGAAACGACGAGTGAGGACGACTGGGACGACGTTCCCGAGGACATAAAGGAGACTTTCGACAAGTTGGGCATTCCCGAGGCGGAGCAGGAGGCTCTCGGCGGCGTCGGAGCGCAGTACGAGTCGGAGGTCGTCTACCAGAACATGAAGGACCAGTGGGAGGAGAAGGGTGTCGTCTTCACCGACATCGACACGGCGATACAGGAGCACGAGGAGCTCGTCAAGGAGCACTTCATGACGAAGTGCGTCCCGCCGTCGGACAACAAGTTCGCCGCGCTCCACGGCGCGATACACTCGGGCGGTAGCTTCGTCTACATCCCCGAGGGCGTCACAGTCGAGATGCCTATACAGGCGTACTTCCGTATGAACTCCGAGGGCATGGGACAGTTCGAGCACACGCTCATCATCGCCGAGGACGGTGCCGACGTGCACTACATCGAGGGATGTAGCGCGCCGATGTACTCGCGTCACAACCTCCACGCCGGATGTGTCGAGGTCTTCGTGGGCGAGGAAGCTTCGGTTCAGTACTCGACCGTCCAGAACTGGTCGAAGAACACTTACAACCTCAACACGAAGCGCGCCCTCGTCGAGAAGGGCGGTAACATGGACTGGATTTCGGGTTCGATGGGGAGCAAGAAGACGATGCTCTACCCCATGACGGTTCTCAAGGGCGAGGGCGCGTCCGACCGTCATATCACCATCGGATTCGCGGGCGAAGGACAGGACATCGACACGGGCGCGAAGGTCTCGCACCTCGCGCCTAACACGTCGTCGACCATCGAGTCGAAGTCGATTGCGATGGACGGTGGACGCACCAACTACCGCGGTCTTGTGCGTGTCTCGCCGGGTGCGAAGGGAGTCAAGAGCAGCGTCGACTGTGACGCGCTGATGCTCGACGAGAAGTCGGTCAGCGACACGATGCCGTACGAGGAGATAAAGGAGAGCGATGTCGACATGGCGCACGAGGCTACCGTCGGAAGCATCGGAGACGAGGACATCTTCTACCTCCAGTCACGCGGTATCGAGGAAGACGAGGCGATGCAGATGGTCGTGAGCGGATTCATAGAGCCGCTCGTCGAGGAACTCCCGCTCGAATACGCGGTCGAGCTAAACAGGCTCGTCGAGTTAGAGATGGAAGGCTCGCTCGGATAAGGGCAATAACGCCAGCCCTATAACTTCTCCCGACTTACTCAGAAACAATGAGTACACAACAACATATCGACGAAGAGTTCGTGAAGGAACTATCGGACGAGCGCGACGAACCCGACTGGCTTCGCCAACGGCGTCTCGAAGCATGGAGGTCGTACGACGACCTTCCCGCTCCGAACGTGATACAGACTCCAGGAAAGCGTTGGACCGACCTTGACGAACTCGACGTGCGTTCACGTTCGCGCAGGACGGAAGAGCGCGATACACGTACGAGCATCGACGCTGACGTACCCGACGGTGTGGTAGTCGCTGACCTTGAAGACGCAGTACACGAACACGAGGACGTAATCCGCGACGTTCTCCTGCGTGAGGTCGTACCTTGGGACGAGAACCGTCTTCTCGCCGTACACGCGGCTTCGTGGAGGAGCGGTCTTTTCGTCTACGTCCCCGAGGGCGTCGAGGTTGAAGACGTAATCAGAACCCGGACGGAGGTCGACGAGGAGGCGCGTTTCACGCACACGCTCGTCGTCGCCGAGGAAAACGCGACGGTGACGGTCGCCGAGTCTCTGGAAGAAGGAGACGAGGAGACGTACGTCTCGAACGTCGTTGAGGTCGTCGCAGGAGACGGCGCGGAAGTCAACTACGGCGCGCTCCAGAGCCTCGACGAAGGCGCGTACCAGTTCACGTCTAAGCGCGGTGTGGCAGGACGCGACGCCTCCGTAAACTGGATAGACGGCTGTTTCGGTAGTGCTCTCACTAAGTCGACAGTATCGACGGTTATCGAAGGCGAAGGCTCCGACACAGCAAACTACGGTCTGTTCTTCGGGACGGGAAGGCAGCACTTCGACTTAGAGACGTGGACACGCCACGACGCGCCGCACACAACGTGCGACATGTTCACACGCGGTGTGCTCGATGACCGCGCCGTAAGTGCGTACGAGGGCACCATAGAGGTGTCGCAGCCCGCGTACGAGGTCGACGCCTACCAGACCGAGAACGTCCTTCTGGTGAGCGACGAGGCGGAGGCGGACGCTTCGCCGCGCCTCGAAATCGACAACCACAACGTCAAGTGTTCGCATGCCGCGACGATGGGGCGTGTCGACGACGAGGAGCTGTTCTACATGACGAGCAGGGGTGTCGACGAGGACGAGGCGGAGAAGCTCATAATAGAAGGCTTCTTCGAGCCTGTCTTCGGAGAGCTACCGTTCCCCGACTTAGAAGACGAGTTCCGAGAACTCATACAGGAAAAGATGGGTGAAAGGTCAGGATGAGTGTCGAAAAAGCTTCTCCCTACAACATCGACGACGTACGTGACGACTTCCCCGTCCTGAGTAGGACGGTAGACGGGGAGAAGCTCGTCTACCTCGACAACGCCGCGACTTCGCAGAAGCCCGAGCAGGTCATAGACGCAGTCTGTGACTTCTACAGGAACCACAACGCAAACGTCCACCGAGGTCTGCATACGCTGAGCCAAGAGGCGAGCGAGGCGTACGAGGGGGCGCACGACCGTCTTGCCGAGTTCTTGGGCGCGGAAGGACGTGAAGAGATAGTCTTCACGTCGAACACGACCGACGGCATAAACACAGTCGCCTTCGGATGGGGTATGCAGAACGTCAA
>JAQZDD010000159.1 GCA_028751055.1 Euryarchaeota archaeon Ods04
CCGTGGCACCACACGCATGTCGGTCCGACCTTCTTACTCCAAATCCGGTCTTTCTCCTCTTCAAGCTTCCGTAGACGGTATTCAGCACCCTGACGTGAGATACCGACGAGGTCCGCAACCTCCGACGTACCGGCTGGAGTAAATCGGTATACTGCGTTCAACAGTTCTCGGTCGGAGACTGGCGTACACCGACGGCGGACTTGTTAACATCCCTGTCAGCCGTCTCTACGCCTTCCACCGCTACCCGAACGCGTGTCGTCGGGCGACGCCTTCGTGCCCGAGTACCTCCTTTCCATCTCCTTGGCTTCCTCCTCGTCGTCAGCCATGTTCTCCCACCGTGTCCTGAACTCCGGACTCTGGAAAGCGTAGTCGGACGGAACGTTCGACTGGTCGGGCATCCTGTTAGCGAACTTCGTGAGGACGTAACGTGTCTCCAGCGCGCCGCCGAAGACGAAGCCTACGACGGGTGCGTACTGAACCGTGATTGCCCCTCCTGTAGCAAGGAGGAGCGCGAGTCCCGCGAACGCGAATACGCCGACGGCGGACACCACACGCACCATGGGGTCGTAGATTTCGGTTCCGACCCAGACCGACCTGACGAGTACCGCCGCAAGCAGACCGTACGCCGCGGCGGTGGCACCTACGACGCCCGCACCCTCGCCGATGTAGACAGCGACAACTGCCGTGGGGACGTGTGCCGCCACGACGACGGCGACAACCCTCTTGTCACCCGCGAGATAGGTCAGAGCGAGTCCTGCGGGTACGAAGAAGAGCATGTTGGCTACGTAGTGAGACATCCCGGAGTGGACGAAGAGCGAACCGACGTAGTAGAGAGGGTCAAGCAGGAACGGCAGGCTGGAGAAACCCCCGGGGTACTCGTTGACACCGCTGGTTACGAGCACCCAGCTAACCAAAGCGACCGTAGCCACCGTGAAAGGAACGGTGCCAATACTCTTACGCAACTTAACTCCCCCTCCCCCGTGTCATTGTCTGGTTTTACCGTGTTCTACAAGATACTATCTTTTTAATTAAGTGTTTCTATGGACACCGCTGAGTCACACGCTACCATCCCCGTCCGGCTGTCGGTTCCGTGTCGACCTCCGTCGCGTGTTGTTCGTCTTCCTCGCCGTCGTCGGAACCTTCCCAGGTGGAGTCGAACTTGGGCATACGAAGCTCTTCTACGACAGCGAGCCTCCTCTCGTACTCCTTACTGACGTACCTCCAGAAGACACGCACCGACTCGAACATACCGCCTATCAGAAAGCCGAGCACAGGCGATATGTACGCCGAATCAGCCGCGACGGTGACTAAGGAGAGTGCGGCGAGGAGGAAGACAGATAGCGTGAAGACTACACGCGTAGCCTCGTAGCTTTTCTCGGTGGCAAGCCAAGCCGCGTGCACCAGAACCGCGGCTACGAGGGCGTATGCGGAGGCTGTGACGCCTATCACCGGCGTACCTACGACAGCCGCGACGAACGCGACGGGTATGTGCGCAACGAGTATTACTTCGAGAACCCCTCTGTTGCCGATCAGATACGTCATGACGACGCCAGCCGGAACGAAGAAGTACATGCTTCCAAGGAAGTGTGACTCGCCCGAGTGTATGAGGAGCGAGGCGACGTAGTAGAGGGGGTCGAAGACGGTAGGTACGCCGAAGCCCGTGTAGACGTTAACGCCGCGGTAGACTAACAAGCCGCTGACAACGACGACGAAGATTACCGTAACCGGCAAGCCGCCTAACGCTACCTTCAACGCGTGACCGGGTACCGTCTCTAATGTAGCCTTGGTTCTTCTCCCCTTTTGGTTTATCATGGGTGCCCCTTTCTCCCTAAGATGACAGGTAGTCGTTCGAACAGATTAAGCCTTTCTGCTGGCTTAGGTTCTCAGTAATAAGATCTTAACTTCAATGTATGCTCAGCTTACTGCGGCTTACGTTCAGATTATTGTTTTTCCTCCACAAAGAATCTTCCTGGAGACGAAATGAAGAAGAGAGAAACAGAGAGACTGAGGGAAGGTTATTTATGCGACGGCTCTATTCGCCCTTGAACTCGGGGTCGCGTTTCTCCATGAACGCCGACGCGCCCTCCATCATGTCGTCGGTCGTCGTGAGCAGACCGAAGCCCTCGCGTTCGATTGCGAGTGCCGTACGGATGTCGGCGTCACGTCCTTCGTTCATCGAAAGCTTGGCGACCTTGAGCGCGAGCGGCGGTCCTGTCACTATGTCGTCAACGAACTCCTCGACGACATCGTCGAACTCGTCCTTTTCGACCGCGCGGTTGAGTATGCCCCAGTCCTCCGCCGTCTCGGCGTCGATACGGCGTCCCGTGAAGACTAGTTCCTTGGCGCGCGTCTCTCCGACGAGACGCATGATACGCTGTGTACCTCCTCCGCCCGGGATGAGTCCTAAGTCGATTTCGGGGAAGCCGAGTTCCGAGTCCGTGGTTGCGATACGTAGGTCGCACGCGAGAGCGACCTCGAAGCCTCCGCCGAGGCAGTGTCCGTCTATCTTTGCTACCGTCGGCTTGCTACACTGGTAGATGGTTTCGAAGACAGGCTCGCCGCCGACTACGTCGATGGGGTCGCGTCCCGCGAAGCTCGTGACGTCCGCGCCCGCGCAGAAAGCACGGTCGCCCGCGCCCTCGAAAGTGACGCATCTAACGTCGTCCGACTCCGCCTTTCCGATAACGTCCTGTATCTCCTCCATCAGGTTCTGCGAAAGCGCGTTGAGACGTGTCGGGCGGTCAAGTTCGACCGCAAGCACGCCGTCTTCGGTTATCTCGTAGTTGAGGTCGTGGTAGTCGTCCTCTTCCTCCGAGTCGTAGCTGTAGAAGCCTTCGCCTGCTTCCTCGCCAGTCTTGCCTTCCTCGACGAGTTCGACGAGGTAGTCGTGCGGTTCGTACCTCTGCGCGCCCGTCTCCTCGTGTAGCGTCTGAAGCTTGTCAAGCACCTTGTCGAGTCCTATCTTGTCGCCTCTTCTGCAGATACCTTCGGGGAAGCCGCCGCCTAATTCGACGCCCGTGTCGATATCTTCGGGCGTCGCTACGTCCTCGCCGACCAGATAGGCTGCCTGATTCACCATACGCGCCTCAACACGGAGCGTGTCGAAGTCTCCTGCGTCGTCCGCCGTGTAGTCGGCACCGTCGCCGTCCTCGTAGTCGTAGTATCCCTTACCCGTCTTCTGTCCGAGTTCGTCGTTCTGAACCTTCTCCTCAACGAGTTCGGGCACGGGGTTTCCTGCTTCCTTACGGACGTGGTAACCGATGTCGATACCCGTCATGTCGCCGAGTTCGAAAGGACCCATCGGGTAGCCCTTGTCATAGACCATCGTGGCGTCAGCCTGTCTTATTGTCGCCTCTCCTGCGTCGACCATCCACGAGGGTTCGTCCATGTACGGACCCATGACCGTGTTGACGACGAATCCGCGCACGTCCTTCCGTACGTATATCGCCGTCTTACCCCACATCTCCATCAGGTCGTATGCGCACTCCGCCGTCTCGTCGCTCGTCTCCTCGCCGTAGATGACCTCGACTAAGTCCATCTTGACCGGCGGGTTGAAGAAATGCGTTCCGACGACGCGCTCAGGTTCGTCGACCGCTTCGGCGATGTCTGTGATGGGGAGCGACGACGTGTTTGTCGCCATGATGGCGTGGTCGGGTGCGTACTCCTCAACGTCGCTGAATATCTCGTGTTTTATATCGAGGTTTTCGGGTGCGGCTTCGACGACGAAGTCGGCGTCCTCTACGGCTTCTTCTAAGTCGACCTTCGGCGTGATACGCGACATTACTTCGTCGGCG
>JAQZDD010000075.1 GCA_028751055.1 Euryarchaeota archaeon Ods04
GCTTGACCGACGACTCCGACCGTCTTACAGCCGCGGAACGCAAGCTTAATGAACACATACGTACATCAATGTACAAGGATGAGCAAAGGTAAGAGCGGAGGGAAGTTCGGAGAGTACGGCGGACAGTACGTGCCCGAGGCGATAATGCCCGCGATAGACGAATTAGAGGAGGCGTACGAGCACTACCTCAACGACGACGAGTTCTTGGACGAACTTGAGCAACGTCTCGCCGACTTCGGCGGTCGTCCGACGCCTCTGTACCACGCGCCGCGTCTCAGCGAGCGTTACGACGCGAACGTCTACCTCAAACGCGAGGACCTCCTGCACGGCGGAGCGCACAAGCTAAACAACGCGCTCGGTCAGGTGCTCCTTGCGAAGAAGATGGGGAAGGAACGCATAATCGCCGAGACGGGCGCGGGACAGCACGGTACGGCGACGGCTTCTGCGAGCGCGGCGTTGGACATGGACTGCGAAATCTACATGGGCAAGAAGGACATGGCGCGCCAGCGTCCGAACGTCTTCAGGATGCGTCTCATGGGTGCGACCGTAACGCCCGTCGAGACGGGGACGGGGACGCTCAAGGACGCCATAAACGAGACTATGCGCGACTGGGCGACCAACGTCGAGGACACGCACTACGTCATCGGTAGCGTCGTCGGTCCTCATCCGTTTCCCGCGATGGTGCGCGACTTCCAGTCTGTCATCGGGAGCGAGATACGCGAACAGGCTCTCGAAAAGGAGGGGCGTCTCCCCGACTCGGTCGTCGCTTGCGCAGGAGGCGGTTCGAACACGATGGGTGCGTTCTACGACTTCTTGGAGGACGAGGAAGTCGCCCTGTACGCTGTCGAGGCTGGCGGTTCGTCTCTCGAAGTCAACGAGGAACGCGCGCCCAACTCGGCTTCGCTAAACATCGGCGAAGAAGGTGTTCTACACGGCGCGCGTACGAAGCTACTGCAGGACGATGAAGGGCAGATTCTCGAAAGCCACTCGTTGAGCGCGGGACTCGACTACTCGGGCGTCGGACCCGAACTCGCCGCGCTTGTCGACGCCGGACGTGTCGAACCACGTACAGCGGACGACGACGAAGCTATGGACGCGTTCGTACGTCTCTCGGAGGACGAAGGCATAATTCCGGCTCTGGAGTCGAGCCACGCGCTCGCGCTCCTCGAAAAGGAGGACGTCGGCGACTTCGTCGTCGTCAACCTGTCGGGACGCGGAGACAAGGACCTCGACACGGCGATGGACGAACTCGGTATGGAGGAGTTCTGATGCTCGAACTACCCGACGAACCCGCGCTCATACCGTACTTCGTCGCAGGATACCCGTCGGTCGAGTCGGTGCCGGATGCCATAGAGGCTTTCGAAGCGGGCGGCGCGGACGTAATCGAGGTAGGTCTTCCTTTCAGCGAGCCTATCGCCGACGGACCGACGATACAGAACGCTATCGTCGACGCGCTCGGAAACGGTATGACGCCGTCGCGTTACTTCGAAGTGGTCGGCGAGGCGGACGCCGACGTGCCGCTCGTCTGCATGACCTACTACAACCTGATAATGCAGCGCGGCGTCGAGGAGTTCGTACGTGACTGTAAGAGCGTCGGTATCGAGGGCATCATCGTGCCAGACCTGCCCGTCGAGGAGTCGGGTATGCTCTACGAGGCGTGCTCCGAGAACGATGTCAGCCTTATCTTCATAGTCGCGCCGACGACGACCGACGAACGTTTGGAGCGCATAATGGAACGCGTATCGGGATTCGTCTACGTGCAGGCACGGTTAGGCACGACGGGAGCGCGCGAAGACCTTGACGACGCCACCTACGACGTTCTCCAGCAGGTCGAGGGATACGACGTTCCCAAGGCTGTCGGCTTCGGTGTCTCCAAACGCGAGCATGCGCGCGACATAATCGAGGGCGGCGCGGACGCAGTCGTCGCAGGTAGCGTCTTCGTCGACATGATGGACGAAGGCGTCGAGGGTATCGAGGAGAAGACACGCGAACTCAAGCAGGGCGCGCTAGAAGGACGCGGATAAGGCTCAGGAGACGCCCAAGACAGCCGAGAGTACATTGTAAAGACCGTAGGCGACGAACAGCGCGGCGACGAGAGAGAAAAGCCAGACAGCGACCGTGTAGCCTATCTTGCTCGACGACACGCCGCCAGAACCCTCTACGAGACCGCTTCCGATAAGGCTCGAAATCACGACTTGGTTGGCTGAGATGGGGAGACCGAGGGTTATAGCCGCCTGTGTGACGAGAAACGACGGCACGAGAGCCGAGATGGAGCGTCTTACACCCAGTTCGGAGTACTCGCGCGAGACAGCCTGAACGACACGTGGCGCGCCCGTCCACGCGCCTATCAGGAGTGCCGTCGCGCCGAAGCCTAAGAGGTAGAAGGTCGAAAGGTCGAGGTCGTCGCGGAACAGACTTTCGAGAGGTCCCGTCGCAAGACCAACCTGCGAACCGCCCGACGAAAACACGACAAGCGCGCCGAGAACCACCAAGAAGCTCTGCACCCCCGTCTCGACGGAACGCTGGACTGACCGCCGTACAGCGAACGCGACGATGACACCGACGACGACTGTGAAGACGAAGGAGACGGCGTCGTAGCCTGCGACAGCCGGTAGTTCGACGGCGAGGCTGTCCGAGACGTAGTCGGAGACGTAGCGCGCCGGCGTTCCCTGCACCCGCTCCTCGTCGGGTATGAAGGAGAAACGCATGTTTGCGACCGTCGCGCCGGTGACGAATCCAAGGACAGGGACGCCGACCGTCTCAGGCAGGCGTTCTGAGCGCAGGAGTTTCGCAGTTCCGAAGCCTATGAAGACGCCGAAGAACGGTATGGCGAGCCAGAAGAGCGCGATTTCGGTGTACGTCCCCGTCGCGGCGTCGCCGCCGAGCGCGAGACCTACGCCTACCATCGCACCCGTGACGGTGAAGGCGGCGGGAATGGGATAGCCGCGTTTGTTACCGATGGTGATGAAGGTCGCGGCTGTCAGAAGACCTGCGGCGGCGGCGAGAGGCGTTATACGGACGCCGTCGATGAGGTCGTTGCCGACAGTCTCGGATATGCTCGCTCCTTGAAGAAGCGCGCCGAGTGCTCCGAAGATACCGACGAGCAGAGCGGCACGCATCACGGGTATTGCGTTCGCTCCGACAGCAGGCGCGAAAGGCGGCGAGTTCGAGTTCGCGCCTATCGTCCACGCCATGAAGAACCCGGCTACGAGAGCGACCGCGACGACGGCTAAGACCGACACGACACTCGCCTCCGGCGTCGTTCCATCTTACGGAAGCCAGCGCGTAGGACGAATAAAGGGTTTCGGCTTTCCGGCGTCTTTTTTAACGAAAAGCCTTATGTCGACAGCCGACCACCTGATTCTATGCCCAACTCGAAAGGAGAAAGGAAGAACACACGCGACAAGCTAAGCAACAGCGTGAGGGAGCGCGGCACGAGTCCGCCGAGCAAGGCTGTACAGGAGTTCGACGACGGCGACAAGGTTCACGTCTCTATAGACCCGAGCGTCCCCGAAGGACGACCACATCCGAAGTTTCAGGGAAGGACGGGAAAGGTCGTCGGCAAGCAGGGACGCGCCTTCCAGATAGAGGTAGACGACATAGGAAAGGACAAGACGCTGTTCGTACGTCCTCAGCACCTCGTCAAGCAAGAGTGAGAGAGGACGGAAAGGAGGTAGAACGAGAATGATAGTTAAGGAGAAGCTTGACGAGGAGTACATCACGATATCCGAGGTCAAGGAAGTGCTCAACGAGATAGCCGAGGAGCGTGCTGAACACGACCGCGAGATGGCTTTCGAGCTGAGACAGTCGCTCGACCACGCGAACACGTTCGCGGTTCTCGAAGCCGACGAGGCGCGCGAACTCCTCGACGAACTCGACGAACTCGAACAGGTCGACGACTTCGTGGCACACAAGATAACCGACCTCCTGCCCGAAAGCCGTGACGAGGTGCGTGCTATATACGCCAAGGAACGTTACTCACTCGACACCGACGAGATAGACGAGATACTCAACATCGTCGCCAAGTATAGATAGGAAGAGCACAATATACCAAAAGAAGGTGTCAGAACAGAATGTCAGAAACCGACTCCGATAGAGAGGAGTACGTCTACGTTCTCGACTACATGCCCAGCGGTCGTTCGTCCGACAGAGCGAGCGATGAGCCTCTTGCTCAGGGGCTTGGCTTGGACGGCTTCACGCTTCTCGAAGTCGTCCCCCGTACGGACGCCGACGTGACCATCGGTGACAGGGTTTACGTCGGCGAGGGCGAACGGGAACGCGTCGAACGCGTCAAGCAGAGGATAGACTACGGCGACCTAACAGAAGGCTCGAAGACCGAACTCGACTACGCCGTCAAGGACATCGTCGAGGAGGAAGAGGAAAAGTTCGTCGAGTTCTTCAACAAGGCGGACTCCGTCACGATACGGATGCACCAGCTAGACCTACTGCCGGGTGTCGGCGAGAAGATACGTAACACGATAATCGAGGAACGTAAGTACGACCCGTTCGAGAGCTACGACGACTTAGAGGAGCGTGTCAGCGGCTTCCACGACCCTGCGGGCGTGCTCGTTGACCGTATCCTTCAGGAGATAAAGGACGAGAACGTCAAGTACAAGCTGTTCGTGCGTTAGTGTACGGTCAGAACCGGCACGTCGGATAGGTAGACGACCTTGTTCGAGACGCCACCGAGAAGACGGTCGCTGATACCTTTCTCCGACCTGCCGCGTGTGCCGAGAACGATTAGGTCTATACCGTTCTCGTCAACGTACTTGATTATCGCCTCGTGCGGAACGCGCTGTTCGACGTGCGTGACGACATCGACGCCCTCAGCGCGTGCTTCCTCGGCGACTATATCGACTATCTGTTCTCCCCTCTCCGTAACGTCGTCGACAAGTCCTTCGACGCTCTTGGACGAGAAGACATCGAAAATACCGGGTGAGACAGCATAGAGAACGTGCAGGCGCGCGTCGAACTTCCTAGCGTGTTCGACGGCGTGTTTCGCCGCACGCGACGCGGGTTCGCTTCCGTCAGTGGCTAACAGTATTTCGTCGTACATACTTCACTCAGAACCGACGTGTGCCGCAACGTCGGCGTCGGTGATTATGCCGACGAGCTTTCCTTCGCGTGTCACTAAGACCGCGCTGCTGTGGTTGAGGAGACGTGAAACGGTCGTCATGTCGGCACCCGGTGAGACGGTCGGGAAGGACTCGCCCATTATGTCGCCGACACGTGTGTGCGGCAGGTCGTCCGTCTGCGAACGCGCGCGCGCCACCATAGCGTCGCTAGTCGAGCCGACAGGCACGCCGTCCTCGACGACGGGAAGCTGGGAGAACTGAGCCTCCTGCATCGTCTCGACGGCGTCGCGTACGGTGTCGTCGGGTGAGACTGTTATGACCTCCTCGCTCATCAGGTCTTCCGCGGTGACGACATCCTCCTCCACGCTCTCGAAAACCTCGACGATACGTGCGACCGTAGAGAGACGTGGGTCGACATCACCGTTCTCTATACGCGCTATGAGCGGCTGAGACACACCCGCACGGTCGGCTATCTCGCTCTGCGTCATGCCGAGCGACTGACGTTTCTCGCGTAGGTCCTCGGGCGTCGGTAGCTCCATCGTATAACCTGTAGTAATTACGCCTACTTTAATCTTAACTCAGACCGCGGTTCGGAGCGGGCACCGTTCGTTTTTTATCCCTCCGTCCCGAACCGTCGCGCATGTTCGGAGGAGGCGACTCCCGACGGATGAAGAAGATGATGGAACAGATGGGCGTCAGCATGGACGAGATAGAAGGCGTGGAAGAGGTAGTCATAAAGACCGGCACGAAAGAAATCGTCGTCGAGAACCCGACCGTCAACGCGATAGAGGCACAGGGGCAGAAGACGTATCAGGTCGTCGGCGACTCGACCGA
>JAQZDD010000134.1 GCA_028751055.1 Euryarchaeota archaeon Ods04
CATGGCGACCGAACGCGGCATAGACGAGGACGTGGCGGAGGCAACCCTAGAAGACCTACTGCTTGAAGGTATGTGCTATCCGACCGACGGCGACAGGATAAAGCCTATCTGAGCTACTCGGAGGGCGAACAGAGACAGCAGAGATAGTTCACATCTAAGCTTCCTTCCCTGCCCTCCATCGTGACGTGGTACTCCTTACGCCCGAGCTTCAGGTGCCACCGTCCGCAGGCGTCGCACTTCTTCGGCTTTAGCCTGTCCAAGAGCGAGGGCGAAACCTGCAGTACGAAGCTCCGCTGTACCGACTCCTGTTCGACGCTCATAGCCATCGCCTCCGCCCCCTCAAAGAGGTCGACTATCTCGCTTATCGTGTCGTCGTAATCGCCGTCGTCAACGACACGTCCACAGAGGGGGCACGCACCGTCGATAAGCTCCTCCTCGTGTATCTTGTCGCCGCAGCCCGGGCAGTTCATATCTTTGTGTTCTAAGATACCGGTGCCATGCGTATATAGCTTACCACGGGGGAGGCAGAAAGCACGAGAGCACGTGTGGTTTCGGGCGTTTCCGTCAGCCTTATGCGACGACGCCACCGACGCAACCTTATGTCGAAGCCCGTCGAGATAGGTACAACGCTCGCCGTCGTCGCCGTCTTCATCGCTGTCCTCGTAGCCGCGGGAGCCACGGGCAACGAGAAGCTGGGTACCGTCGGCGCGATAGTAGTCTTCATACTACTCTCTTCGGGCGCGGGCTACCTCATCGCACAGAACACGTACTCCTGACTTTTTCCGTCAGCGCGCCTAATCCGGACTCTCTTCGTCTCCTCCGTCCTCTTTGCCCTCGTCGCCTTCCTCTTCCGCATCTTCCTCCTCGTCGTCGAGTTCGTCGAGCCTCTTTCTGTAGTAGCCGAGTGGATGGCTTATGATTTCGCACAGGTCGTCTTTGTTGCGGCAGTCGCCGTACGTCACCATAGTGGCGCACGACGGGCACGTGTACTCCGTCGGACCTGTGTCGCCGCGTATGTGGTCGGTCTGGTACCGCGTCATCTCCTCGCCGAAGCCGGGGTTGACCTCGTAAGTCTCGATGATTTCGTCGGTGTCCATGCCGATGTTCGTGAGAAACGACGTTATGGCGAAACGTGAGTGGTGTTCGAGATGCTTCCCGTCGCGTACCTCGGCGAGGAGCGTCTCCATGCACGGCGGGAACTCGCTTTCCTCGACACGGTCTATCTCAGTCGTTATGTCCGCCTCAGCGACGACCTCGCGTACGTTCTCGACCGCAGGTTGGATTGCGTCGCGCGCATCGTCGGGCACGGTGAGCGGAAGACCGTCGGCGACGCGTTCGCGCACCGCCTCGCGCGAGAGTTCGAGAACGTCCTCGCGTTTGACGCGCACCCAGCCGTCTTCGACGCTCCTGTTGACGAGCTTCCATTTTTCGTCCGACATACCCGACGCGAGTTCCAAGAAGTCGCCGACCTCCATGGCGTAGGCTTCGTCGCGCTCCTCGACCGTCATGCCGAACTCCTCGACTATGTCGTCGAAGAACAGGCGTGCGTCGCCGGACGCACCGACGGGCGACCTCTCCTTGTTCGACCGGCGCATCTTCTCCTCCTCGTTCAGGTCGTCCTTGAGCCTGTCGCGCGCAGTCACCGACTCCGCCCACGCGTAACGCCGTGTCACCGGGTACTCGTCGACGACGCTGACGACCGCGCGTGCGACGGGGTACGAGAAGAGTTCGACGCGCCTGTCACGTGTTATGTCGCCGACGCTACCTTCGCGTAGTGCGAGTACGACGCGTTCCTCGGCGCGTTCAAGAACCGGCTCGCTCACGACATCGACGAACTTGCTTGCGTGTGCCTCGACCTCCTCGCGCGCTTCTTCAAGGAACGGGTAGCGTGCGAGACGTGTCGAGACCACGGCTTACTCGTTCTCTATACGCGGCGCGAGCAGATACGTCACCTGCGCCTCACCGCCCGAGACCTCGAATCTCATCTTGACAGGGTAGTCGTCGCCGACCTCGACCTCGACCTGTGCGTCGTTCGGTATCGCTTTCGCCATCGAATCGAGATAGTCGAGCGAGAAAAGCGACTGCGCCGTCTCGCCGCCCGTTTCGAGTTCGATAACGTCGTCATCGCGCAGGTCGACACGCACATCGTCGGTGTCTCCCTCCGCGCTCATGTAGAAGCTTCCTTCGTCGTCCGAGACACCGAAAGCCATGTGGTCGCTGACCATGCCCGCCGCCTTGACGCCGCGGCGTATCTCGCGTCCCGGAAGGATGACGTTGCCCGGCAGGTCTAGGTCAGGCACGTTCGGCTCCTGATGGATACTGTCGGGGTCGATTAGCGACAGCGTGTAACGGAGACCGTCTATCCGTATCAGAAGCTTCCGTGTCTCCTCGTCGAGTTCCATGACGATACTGTCGCCCTTGTTCGCCATGCCCGTGATGTCTTGGAAACGCACGAGGTTGAGACCTAAGAGTTCGTCGTCCGCCTCGTACGACTCGAAAGAGTCAGCGGGTATGTCTAGTTCGACCATACCGACGTTCGCGGGGTCGACAGCCTTTATCGACAGTCCGTCTTCGTCTAAACGTACCTTGCACTCGTCGACTAAGACGCTCACTGTGTCAACGGATGATTTGAGCAGCCCGGCGTTGATCTCGGAGCGGAACATACGTTTCCGTCGCCCGCGCGCCTAATAGGTCTTTCTCACTGAACCGGCGTCTTCGGAGACCGTCATCTCTGTCCGCCACGGTTTTGCCCCCCGCACGACTACGTCCCTTATGTACGTCTTCGTGAACGCCGCGACGAGCGCGGACGGAAAGCTCTCCGACCGTACGCGCACGCAGGTACGTCTCTCCTCCGACGAGGACTTCGAGCGCGTCGACCGTCTGCGCGCCGAGAGCGACGCTATACTCGTCGGTGTCGGAACGGTTCTCGCCGACGACCCCTCGCTCACGGTCAAGGACGAGACGCGCGCGTTACGACAGGGGAATCCGATACGTGTCGTTGCCGACTCGCGCGCACGCACACCGCTTGACGCGGCGGTACTGAACGACTCCGCGCCGACCGTCGTGGGAGTCGGCAGGGACGCACCCGACGAGAGCGTCGACGCTCTACGCGAACACGCCGGAGTCAAGGTCGTCGAGACGGACGCCGAGCGTGTCGACCTGTCCGAACTCCTTGACGCGCTTGAAGACCGAGGCGTCGAACGTCTGATGGTCGAAGGCGGCGGCGAACTCATATTCTCTCTGTTGCGCGAGAACTTAGTCGACGAACTGACCTTCTACGTCGCGCCCGTCTTCGTCGGCGGACGTGACTCACCGACGCTCGTTGACGGCGAAGGCTTCGTGGACGGTTACGCCGAAGCTACGCTCGAAGGCGTCGAGCGTGTCGGCGAGGGCGTCGTCCTGCGTTACGTTCTGTGTTCCGAAGACGGGACGTAGAAGACGTGGCGTTCCGAAGACGAGACGTGGCAGTGTGATTACATGACGGTGTGACTACGACAAGTAGCCACCATCACAGTAAAGTGCGACGGGGACATACGGTACACGGCTGTATGATTGAAGTCCGTAACTTACGGAAGGATTACTCTGGTCACGTCGCCGTCGAAGGCTCGACTTTCGAGGTGGAACCCGGCGAGGTCTTCGGCGTCGTGGGTCCGAACGGCGCGGGAAAGACGACGACGCTAAAGACGTTGGTCGGTCTGACCGAACCGACAGAAGGCGAAGTAACCGTGGCGGGCGGCGACCCTGCGGAAGCCGAGACACGTCTGTCGCTTGGATACCTGCCCGAGGAGTCGCCTCTGTACGAGGAGATGACAGCGATGTCGTACCTGCGTTTCTTTGCCGACCTCTACGACGTTCCGCGCGACGTAGCCGAGGAGCGCATAGAGGAGACGCTCGACAAGTTGGAACTCGACAGACGCGACGCACGTACGGGCGACATGTCGAAAGGAATGAAACGCAAGGTCGCAGTCGCGCGGTCGCTCGTCAACGACCCCGAGGTTCTCGTCTACGACGAACCCGCGAGCGGTCTCGACCCGCTGACTACCAACTACGTCATAGAGTTCATACGAGAACTCGCCGACGAAGGCAAGACTGTCGTCTTCAGCGCGCACAACCTCTACCACGTAGAACGTGTCTGCGACCGCGTGATAATCATGAACGAGGGCGCGGTCGTCGCACGCGGCACGGTCGAGGAGATACGTGAACAACACGGCGGCGTCGAGTACCGTGTCGAGACGACGGTAGATGTGGAGGACGCGGTCGCCGAGAACGGACGTTACCGAGTCGTCGTAGAGACGATGGACGATGTCGACCGTGTACGCGACGAGGC
>JAQZDD010000037.1 GCA_028751055.1 Euryarchaeota archaeon Ods04
AGCCATACGGGTACGTCGCCCGGTCCCGGCGGCATGTCGACGACCAGGTAGTCGAGACCTCCCCACTCTACCTCCTCGACGAACTGGTCGAGACCCGTGTGCAGCATGGGTCCGCGGAGCGTCGCCGCCGCCTCGTCTTCGAGCATCGACTTGAGGCTCATTACCGAGACGCCGTTCGAGTCGGCGGGGACGAGGGTCTCGGCGTCCATCGCCGATATCTCCTGTTCGATGTTCATCTTGTGCGGCACGTCGGGTCCGTGTACGTCGCCGTCGAGTATGCCGACCTTCGCACCCATCTCGTTGAGACCTACAGCAAGGTTGGTCGCTACGGTCGTCTTGCCGACACCGCCCTTGCCCGAGGTCACGGCTATCACGTTCTTCACGTCCCTGAGCTTCGACGGTATGCGGGGAACTTCGGTCGTGAGCCGTGGCTCCAGACCTTCGTTCGAGAGAAGCCGACCGACGCGCTCCGCCATCATAGTCTCGGCGGGCGAGTACGGAGCGTCGAAAGCGAGCGAGACCAGTACGCCGTTGCCCTCCTCGGCGAGTCTGATGTCGTTAACGAGACCGAGCGAGACTATGTCGTCTTCAAGGACAGGGTCGTCGACCTCGGTCAGAAGCTGGCGGATGTCTTCTTCGTTCATGTCGGGTTGTCGCTGTGTAGGTACTGCAACGGTATGAGTCGTGTGGTATGTCACCGGACGTGCCGAACGTCCGGTTCGTATGTCAGAAGAACAGCAGCCAGATAATCATCGACAGCACGAACAGACCGCCCCAGAGTGAGGCGATGAACGTGGCGATATAACCGATGCCAAGGAGCGCGACAGACGTGTCCCTTGGCTCTCCCGCGAACCAGCCCGCTATCAGCGAGTAGACGGGAACGAGTATGATGCCGAATATCACGAACGTCCCTATGTCCGCCATCTCAGTCACCTCCCTCCTGCGCGCCTTCTGCGCACGTCTCTGTTTCGACGCCGCCGTCTGCGACAGCTTCCTCTTCTCCGTGACCTCCGTGCTCGACCGACTTGAGTTCGACAATCGGTATCAGCTTAGAGACGAGCAGGAAGAACAGGATTATGAGACCTGTCGTTCCGAGCACCGACGACATCTCTATCCACGTCGGGAAGTAGTTGCCCGGCGTGTTCTCGTAGAGCTGTGTCGCGGGGTAGAGAAGACCTTCGACGGTGAACAGCGTCTTCTCAACGAGGATGCCGAGAACGACCGCGATAGCCGCGACGAGCATGCCTCTCTCGCTGAACTTGAGTATGCCGAAGTGCTGGAACGCGACGTAAGCGAGCGGTAGGAACATCAGGAGCATCGCCACCCAGTAGAGCCAGAACTCGGCTGTCGCTGTCATTACCGTCTCAACGTCAAGCGGAGGCGCGTAAAGCCCCGTTATCATCCTCTGTAGCTGGAGCCAGATGAAGATGAGCGCGAATATGCCCATCCACCATCCGAGTCCCCAGATAACGTCGTCGGGGATGACCTTGTCCCAGTTGGTGTAGACCTTACGGAAGACGAAACAGACGACGATTACGCCGCCCATCGCCGACGAGAGTGCCGCCGAAAGGAAGGTTGGCGACGTAAGACCGCCGTACCATCCGGGCATCGACGGCGTTAGCTGGAACAGCCACGGAATGACTCCGCCGTGTAGGAGGAGCGGCGCGAGAACGATGATGGCGAGAGCGAGCCACCACGCCATCCGCTCCACAACAGGGTCTTCGTCGGTGTCGTAACGGAACAGGAGCAACGAGTAGAGAGGGTCAAGTATGTCGGGTAGCTTGTCACGTAGCCTGTATACGTCGCTCCTGAGCGTCAGCGACAGGTAGGTCGCTGTCAGGACGAAGTAGAGCGTTATGACGGTCAGGTCCCACGCGAGCGGCGACGTGTGCACCGTCGTCGGGTACGCCTGAACGACGCTCCAGACGACGCGGTCAGGTCGTCCGAGATGGACGACAATCATCAGACCCGCCATCGAGAGCGCGCCTATCGTCAGGAGTTCCGCGATACGCGCCACAGGCTCGTACTTTTCGAGCTTGAGCAGGCGTACCGCGGCGGATATGACGATGCCGCCGTGGGCGATACCGACCCACCAGATGAAGGTGCCTATGTAAAGCCCCCACGTCGAACCGCCTCCGCTTCCCCAGTCGGAGAGACCGGTGACCTCCATACCCTGCGAAAGCTGAAGGATGTAGGCGGCGACGAATACTACTGAGGCGATACCTGCGAGCGCGGCGACCAAGAAGTAAGCTCTGGTAGGCTTCCTTATCGGACGTATGAGGTCGTCGGCGTCCGCGTCGGGCATCGACATCAGTCTTCACCCCTGAGCTTCCTGTCGCTCGGGGCGTTGTCGAAGCCCTCACGCGACTTGGTCATGCTGTGTCCGAAGTCCGATACGTACTCGTCGTAGGGCAGGGGTTCGTCGACCCATTCGGCGTCCGCCGACGGCTGGTGTCCAACGTAGATTACGTTCGGACGTGTGCCGTACTGCTCCTGGAACCTCCAACGCGGGACGTGGCGTGGCCGCTGCCACTCCGCGTCCGGGTCGGTAGTGTCACGACCTGCGAGGTTTCCGGCTTCTTCCGACCTGCCTTCAACCTCCCTGAGGTAACGACGCGGCTTGCTGTCGGGGTCGTTGAGGTCGCCGAAATGTATGGCGTCGACGGGGCACGCCTGCTCGCATGCCGTCGTGTTTTCGAGTTCGGGGTCGCCCGAGTCCTGTCTGTGGACACAGAACGTGCACTTGCCCATGATACCCTTCTCGTGCTGAGGACCTGCGACATGCTTTCCACGTTTGTCGAGTCTGTCATCAACCGAGTCGTGGTTCGACAGGAAGTTGTCTCGCCAGCGTTCCTCGTCGGGTTCGCCCCACTGGAAGTAGTTGACGCCGTAAGGACACGCGACCTGACAGTAACGGCATCCTATGCAGATGTCGTAGTCGGTCAGGACGATGCCGTCTTCCGTCCTCTTATGGCGCGCGCGGACAGGACAGACGCTGACACACGGCGGGTCGGAGCAGTGCATACACGGACGTATGAGGTACTCCTCGCTGTCCCTGTCCGGCTCCTGATACTGGAAGACGAAGTTCCAGAGCGCGCCGTCAGGCGTCTGGTTCTCGTCCTTACAGCCGATTGCGCAGTGCGCACCGCCTATGCAGGCGTCTACGTCGATGACGAAGCCGAGATGCGTCTCGTCGCCGCCGGTACCGGGTCCGGCGGGCTGTATGTTGCGCTCCTCGCCCTCGTCCCAGATACCGCTCGGGTTGCGTTGACTCCACGTGCCCGCGGCGATACCTGCCGCCGCAACACCTACCGACTGGAGGACTGTACGGCGCGAGACGCCGTCGTCCTCGTCGTCGCTCCATCCGTTTCCGTCGCCACCGCCGTCATTACCGCCGTCGCCTCCTTCGCCGCCGTCGCCCGAGTTAGCGGCGTCGGCGTACTTCGAAGGTACAGGCTCGGCGACGACGTCGTCGTTGAGAGCGTCTTCTACCGTGTCTTTGTCTAGCGGTTCGCTGCTTCTCGGATCCGTCGGTCGTGCGTCGATTCCGAACTCCTCGTTCACCTTGTCGCTGTGACGCGAGTAGAACTCCTCCTCGGAGATCTTACCCTGCGAGAGACGCTGTGCGTCACGTGCGAGTTCGATGCCGAGTTCTGTGTCAAAATCGACCTCCGACAGAACTTCGCGGGACTCCTCCTCCCACTCCGGACCGTACGAGTGTTTCGTACTGTATCCGGTATCTGGTTCTTCTGTGCTCAAGTCTTATCTTCCTCCTTTGGTCGTTGTCAAGATTCTCACTTAACCGTTTTTTTACGAGTTCGTCGGTCTCGTCTGCAGTCACCGCCGTCGTACGACCTCCAAAAGAGCGACGCGTCAGTCCGCGTACGCCTGTGTACGGCGGCTTCTTTCATATTCACGGTCTGCCTCAGCCGGGTGGTACGACACGAGTAGTAATGAACCTAGTGATTCGTCCTCATCGCCCGTCTCGTAGTCCGTGTCTCTCAAAGCTCTATTCTGCTCAGACGCGACGAGTTCGTGATTACCGAGAGGCTTGACGTGAACATGGCGACGACCGCGATGACGGGATGGAGAAGACCGATGAACGCAATCGGTATGGCAAGCGTGTTGTAGACGAAAGCCCAGAACAGGTTCTGCTTTATCTTGGTGAATATCTTCTCCGACAGGGTGAAGGCGTCCACGAGCGCGTCGAGCGAGCCACGGACGAGGCTGACGTCGCTCGACTGTATGGCGATGTCGGTGCCCGTGCCGATTGCGACGCCGACGTTCGCCTGTTTGAGCGCGGGCGCGTCGTTTATTCCGTCGCCTACCATAGCGACCTTGTAGCCCTCGTCTTGTAGCTCACGAACCTTGTCTATCTTGTCCTCGGGAAGGACGCCCGCCATGACACGGTCAGGGTCGATGTTGACCTCCTTGGCGACGGCGCGCGCCGTACGTTCGTTGTCTCCGGTTATCATCCACGTCTCGATGCCGCGCCGGTGTAGCTCCCGCACAGCCTCCTTCGAGCCTTGCTTGAGGCTGTCGGCAACAGCTACTACGCCGACGGCTTCGCCACCGTAGCCGACGAGAACTGCCGTCTTCCCCTCCTGCTCCAGAGCCGCGAGTTGGTCGTCAAGAACCGACGGAACGTCCAGACCCAGTTCGTCGAAGAACCTCTCGTTGCCGACGAAGACATCCTTGCCGTCCACCTGAGTCTTGATACCCTTCCCTGCGACGCCTTCGAAGCTCTCGGGTTCGGAGAGTTCGACACCGCGCTCCTCCGCGTGTTCGACGAGTGCTCGTCCTATCGGATGTTCACTCCCGCGCTCTGCGGACGCCGCGAGACGCACTACCTCGTCCTCTTCGACCCCGTCGCCCACGAAGACGTCGGTCACCGAGTGGTCTCCCTCCGTGATGGTTCCCGTCTTGTCCAAGACGACGAGGTCTATGTCCTTCATCGTCTGTATAGCCTCGCCGTCACGGAACAGGACGCCGTTCTCCGCCGCCTTTCCGGTTCCCGCCATGAGTGCCGTCGGGGTTGCGAGACCGAGCGCGCAGGGACACGCTATGACGAGGACAGCGACCGACGCGAAGATTGCCAGCGTCAGAGGGGCAAGCGTCAGGTCTACCCAAGGAAGGTACGGCGCGGCGACGCCCGCGACCGCCGACATCGTGTCGGGTGCGGCGAGCCAGACGACGAAAGACGCGGCGGCGAGCGTCAGGACGGCGGGTACGAAGTAGTTGGTGACACGGTCTGTGAGTGCCTGTATCGGAACCTTGGTTCCCTGAGCCTCCTCGACTAGTTCGACGACCTGCGCTAGAAACGTGTCGTCGCCGACCTTGTCGGCGCGCACCTTTACCATGCCAGAGCCGTTGACCGTCGAGCCTATGACCTCGTCCCCCTCCTCCTTCGCTACGGGTTCGGACTCGCCCGTCGCCATCGACTCGTCGACGCTCGTTTCGCCCTCGATAACTGTGCCGTCGACGGGTATCTTCTCGCCCGGGCGGACTACCATCAAATCACCTTCCTTGACCTCCTCGACAGGTATCTCAACCTCGTCGCCGTCGCGTTCCACGTTCGCCGTCTCAGCCTGCATCGAGACAAGTCCTTCGACCGCCGCGCTCGCACGCCCCTTTGCGCGGTCTTCGAGGTAGGTGCCGACGAGGTGCGAAGCCATTATCATCGCACCCACACCGGCGTAGTTCTCCATGGGCGTGAAGAATACCATTACGCCCGTCGCCCAAGCGACGACGGTGCCGAGCGTGATGAGCGAGTCCATGTTGAACGTCGCGTTCCCCAGAGCGCGGAACGCCGACGCGATGGTGCCGCGCCCGTAGTAGAAGACGACAGGCGTTGCGAAGACCAGCATCAGAACGTCTATCTGGAACGCGGTCAGGAGGTCGAGAGGCGTCCACATGAAGACCATCAGAAGCAGAATCGGTGATGTGACTATCCACGCCCTTATCGCCAGTCTGAGATGTTCCGACAGCTCCTCGTCGTCTTCTTCGTCCATCCCCTCCTCGCTGACGCCGTATCCCGCGTTCTCAACGGCTTCGATGAGACGGTCGAGCGAGACGTCTGTGTGGCTCACGTCCGCCTTCTCGGTAGCGAAGTTGACGTTTACTTCATCGACGCCGTCTACGTCTTCCAGACTTTCCTCGACTGTCGACGCGCAGGTCGCGCATGACATGCCGGTTATCGACAGGTTCGTTCTTTCCTTCTCGACTTGTTCTGCTGACATTCTCTTACCGTATACTACGTACGGCTCTTTCAAGCATGTTCCGGCTAAGAAAGTTAGGTAGAAGTTCCGCGGACTGTATCCGGAACCGAACGACGCGGACGGGTTGATGAGGAGTTCTTCTTCGGAGAGACGATACGGACGCCGCATCCCTGAAGACGCCTAATCTTTTTAGACTCTGGCTCGGATATCTTAACTATGAAAACAACACTCGACGAAACCGACGCGGAGATACTCCGTCTCCTCGTGGAGGACGGAAGGATACCGTACACCGAAATCGCCGACGAGGTCGGTATGTCACCGCCGAGCGTCATCGACCGCGTCGACCGTCTGCACGAGAAGGGCGTCCTTGAGGGCTTCGAGGCACGTCTCGACCGTTCGGTTCTCGGAGGAAGCCGTCTCCTCCTCCGTTTCGGCGTCGGCACAGACGAACCGTCGCACGTGGCGGAGACGCTCGCGGGCGACGAGCGCGTCGAGACAGTCTTCGTCTCAGCCGACGGCACCGTGACGGTCGTCGTGAACGCAGAACCCGACGAAGCACGCCGTATCGTCGCGGATGTCGACGCCGAGACGCACGGATTCGGCGTTGATGTCGTCGTCGAAGAGCACCACGCGCCGACGGTCTCCACACCGTCTTTCGCGCCTGACTGTGTCGAGTGCGGCAACACGGTCGACTCGGAGGGTGTGACGGCGCGCGTCGCAGGCGACATCTACCATTTCTGCTGTACGTCGTGCGAGTCGGCTTTCAGGGAGAGGTACGAGGCGATGGGCTAACGTCCTCGTTCCTGCGGCGTCAGCTTAATGCGTCGTCGGCTGAAAAAGACGTACTATGTCCGAAGAGGAAACCGAGCTAAAGAGAGCCGTAAAACAGCTCGAAGACGCAGCGGGGTACGTAGAGATAGACGACGACATCGTGAACCAGCTTAAGCATCCGCAGCGCGCCCACAAGATGACGATGCCTTTCGAGCGCGACGACGGTACCGTCGAGATACTGGAGGCTTACCGCGTCCAGCACGACGACGTACGCGGTCCGTACAAGGGCGGTCTGAGGTACTCGCCGCATCTGACACAGGAGGAGTGCGCAGGACTCGGAATGTGGATGACGTTCAAGTGCGCCGTCGCCGACGTACCTTTCGGTGGTGCGAAGGGCGGCGTCCGTGTCGACCCTCACGAACTGTCGGAGGAGGAACACGAGCGCGTCACGCGCCGTCTCACGAAGAGCCTGCGCCGTTATATCGGCGTCAACTTCGACATACCCGCGCCGGACATGGGCACGAACGCGCGCACTATGTCGTGGATAATGGACACGTACAGCGTCTACGAGGACGAGACGGTGAGCGGAATCGTGACGGGCAAGTCGCCCGAGATAGGCGGTATCGTCGGACGCGAGGAGTCGCCGGGAATCGGCGTATCGATAATTACGCAGCGCGCACTCGAACATTACGGCGTCGGTGTCGAGGGGGCGACGGTCGCCGTACAGGGCTACGGCAGCGTCGGCGCGAACGCCGCGCGCCACTTAGACGACGCGGGAGCGACCGTCGTAGCCGTCAGCGACGCACAGGGCGGTGTCCACGACCCCGACGGTCTGCCGACGTACGAGGTGAAGTCGTACGAGGAGAAGCCGGGTGCCGTCACGGAGTTCGACGCGCCGACTATCACGAACGCAGAACTCTTAGAACTCGATGTCGACGTTCTCGTA
>JAQZDD010000245.1 GCA_028751055.1 Euryarchaeota archaeon Ods04
GACCGTCTCGACTACCGAGTCTATGTCGACGGGTTCACGTCCACGCGCGCCGCGCAGGAGAGGCGACGACTCGACGCTGTTCACCATCTCGCGCGCCTCCACATCAGCGACAGGTGCGACCCCGAAGGACGTGTCCTCGAAGACCTCAACGAAGATGCCGCCCAAGCCGAACATGATGAGCGGTCCGAACTGTGGGTCGCGGTTGAAGCCGACGATTGTCTCGACGCCCTCGTCGGTATCCACCATCTCCTGCACCTGCACGCCAAGGAGTTCCGCGTCGGGTTGGTACGACCGAGCACGCGAAACCAAGTCCTCGTATGCGTCGTACACGTCTTCGCGTGCCACGCCGACCTTGACGCCGCCTATGTCCGACTTGTGCAGGATGTCGGGGCTGACTATCTTCATGACTACATCGTCACCGATGTCGTCGGCAACACGTTCCGCTTCGTCGGGGTCGTCAACAACCTCCCCGTGAGGCGTCGGTATGCCGTAGGCGTCCAAGAGCGACATAGCTTCGACGCCTAGCCTGCCGTCGTCCCTTCCGCGTTCGACGACGGCGCGCGCTTCGTCGTGGTCGACATCGAACTCACGTACCTCGCCCGTCTCACGCTCTTTCGCTCGCGCGTACCCGGCGACTGCGTCGAGTGAACGCACGGCACGCGCGGGGTCGAAGTACGAAGGCACGTCTCCGTCGGAGAGCGTCGCACGTGCAGAACGTGTCGACTCGCCACCCAAGAGGGCAGCGACGACGGGAACGTCGGTGTCCTCTGCCGTCCCCACGAGAACGTCGGCGAGGTCTCCGAACTCGAACGTGGCTGTGGGACAGGCGATTACGAGGCACGCACCTACGTTCCCGTCTTCGACGACGGTATCGACGGCTTCCTCGAAACGTTCGGCTGGTGCGTCGCCGAGAACGTCGACGGGGTTGTAGACCGCCGCGGCGTCGGGGAGCGCGTCCTTCAGCGCGTCGTATGTCGTTTCGTCGAACTCGGCGAGCGACAGAGACGACTCACCGACGGCGTCCGTCGCCATCACGCCCGGACCGCCAGCGTTCGTTACGACGGCGACGCCCTCTTCGTCGGGTAGAGGTAGGGTGTCAAGTGCGCGCGCGAAGTCGAAAAGCTCCTCGGCGTTCTCGGCGCGCACAACACCTGCCTTACGGAAAGCCGCCTCGTACGCCTTCTCGCTCCCCGCGAGCGTGCCTGTGTGCGACGAGACAGCGCGCGCACCCGCCTCCGTCTTCCCCGACTTGACGAGGACGACCGGCGTCCCTTCACGCGTGACGCGGCGCGTCCTCTCGATAAAGTCGCTACCTTCGTCGATTCCTTCTAAGTATCCGACGACGACGTTCGTGCCTTCGTCACCGCCCCAAGCCTCGACGAAGTCGGTCTCGTCGACGACTGCCTTGTTGCCGAGCGAGACGATATGGCGGAAGCCCATGCCCGCGTCGTTCGCCCAGTCCACCGCCGCCGTGATGAACGCGCCCGACTGGCTCATGAAAGAGACGTTTCCTTCGCGCGGCGAGTCGGGACCGAACGTCGCGTTAAGATTCGACGGTGTGCTGACAACGCCGAGGCAGTTTGGTCCGACGAGGTTGAGCGAGTGTTTGCGCGCCACCTCGACGAGTTCTTCCTCACGTTCCGCGCCCTCGCCGCCCGCCTCGCTGAATCCCGCCGTGACTACGACGACGTTTACGACGCCACGTTCGCCGAGGGCGTCTGCAACATCCGCGACGGAGTCGGGCGGCACGACGACGACGGCGAGGTCTATACGCGTCTCGTCGGGGACGGCTTCGACGCTCTCGTACGACGGGAAGCCCAGTATCTCGTCGTGGTTCGGGTTGACTGCGACGACTTCGCCGCCGAAGCCGCGGAGGCTCTCGACGATACCGCGCCCGACAGAGCCTTCTCGTGGCGTCGCACCGACTACCGCGACAGTTTCGGGGTCGAACAGACTCAGAAGCTGTCTTCCGGACACTACAACCGATAAACGAGGATTTCAGATAACCTTTACGCCGTTTCTCATCAGGCGGTAGCGCGGTCCTGCCGTCTCGCGCTCCTCTCCGCACCGTAGAAGTCGTAGACGCGTAACGTCTCGTGGCTGCTCAGGAGTATGTATCCGAAGACTACCTTAGACAGAACATCGAGCGTGACTATCCCGCCCTCCTCCGCAAGCAGCGGAAGCACGTCGAAGCCGTGTCCGCCTAGTATCCAGATGACGGGATATATGCTCCAGAGAACGACGGTCAGGTTCCTGAGCGTCGTGAAGATTCCCGAAACGTCGTCGGGCATCTCGTCCGCCGCGTCGGAGAGCGCGCCCAAAAGTAGGTACAGAAGAACGAGATAAGCGACGACGCCGAGCGACCACCAGACGAGGCTCACGAAAAACGTGTCGGCTATTGCACCGAGAAGCCCGACTGCTATCATGTAGATGTCGACTCCTATCAGCGTCGCTATGAGACTCCTGTCGGCGTTCGCAAGAATACCAAGAAGTGCGATTAGCAAAGGCGTCGTCAGAAGCCAGTCGATGTACCGCGCAACCACGACCTCCTCGCCGTTGAACGTCATCCGTCCCATACCCATCGCCATCGCAAGGTACGCCGTCGCAGCTATCACGGTTATGGATATTGCCATTATGAAGAAGTTCTGTTCGTAGACCGCTACGTTTCTGCCGAGCCACAGGTAGACCAGCGTTCCGAACACCATCGCTCCAGCACCTATCCACAGGATTATTGCTTCGAGTTCCATATTCATATTTAGATGAGCAAAATGGTACTTATTAGTGTCGTAGCCA
>JAQZDD010000077.1 GCA_028751055.1 Euryarchaeota archaeon Ods04
AACGTTGTCGTGTGTGTCCGAGACGACTCCTATCATGGTATCGTCGGAGGTATGTCCGCCGACGTATTAGACGTTGGCATGATAGAGGTCGAGGTCAAGGTACGCGCGCAACACGAAGAAGTCAAGAAACGTCTCGAAGAACTTGGCGCGGAACGTATCGAGGAGAAGACGCAGAAAGATGTCTACTTCGCCGCGCCGCACCGCGACTTCGCGCGCACCGACGAAGCGTTGCGCGTCCGGCACGAGAACGGCGAGACACGTATCACGTACAAAGGACCCAAACTCGACAGCGAGACGAAGACGCGCGAGGAGCACGAGACAACCGTCGGGAGCGCGGAGGAGGTGTGCGCCGTCTTCGAGTCGCTCGGCTTCGAGGAGTTCGGTACCGTGAAGAAGCGCAGACAGGTCTACGAACTTGACGGCGCGACTGTCACGCTTGACGATGTGGAAGGTCTCGGAGAGTTCGTTGAGGTCGAAATCGAGACGGAAGACGACGATGACGCAGAGACCGACGAAGCACGTGGCGAGATACTCGACACCCTCGAACGTCTCGGTCTTGACAGCGACGAGTCGGTACGCGAGTCGTACCTCGAACTTCTGTACGCGTAACTACAAACTGGATGGTGCAACTACAAAGCTGGACAAGCCCGCCCAGATATGGGCGATTTTGTCGTCTCTATTGGGGATTAAGCGGATAACTATGACTTCATTAACTCTTCTTTTCCTTATCTGAATACCAGAGTAATACGAAATCTATAAGCTCTGTCTCGTCAACTCTCACTGATGTACGGAAAAACAAAAACGTATTGGGCGGTCGGTGTAGCTGTACTGCTCGTGTTACTGTTCGCGGGAGCAACAGGTGCGGTTGCAGCACAGGATGTAGGGTACGACGAGGGAGAAACAGTCGGAGAAGTCGGCGTCAGTTCCACCGTGCTCGAAAATGACGACGTAATCTGGAGCTTCGAGACGAGCGACACCGAGGACTCTTCGGCAACTGTCGACTCCTCACCTACCATCGTGGACGGAGTCGTCTACGTCGGTAGCAGGGACGGAAACGTCTACGCTCTCGACGCGGAGAACGGCGGCGGTAGCTACGAGGACAGCGACGAACTCTGGAGCTTTGAGACGGACGACAGCGTACACTCATCGCCTAACGTTATCGACGGCGTAGTGTACGTCGGAAGCCACGACGGCAACGTCTACGCTCTTGACGCCGATGATGGAACCGAACTCTGGACCTTTGAGACGGGAGATAGTGTCTTCTCGTCGCCGACATTCTACGACGGCGTCGTCTACGTCGGTAGCAGGGACGGAAACGTCTACGCGCTTGACGCGGAGAACGGCGGTGGAAGCTATGAGAACGGCGACGAACTCTGGAGCTTTGAGGGAGACGGGCGGATAAACCCCTCGCCGACAGTGGTCGACGGCATCGTGTATATCGGAGATAGAAGAACCGGCTCCTTCTTTTCACCATCCCAAGGAACCGTCTACGCGCTCAACGCTGACGACGGCAGCGTCGAATGGAGCCACACGACAGGTCTCTGGATATGGTCGTCACCCACGTACCACGACGGATACGTCTACGTCGGCAGCGACGACACGACACTGTACGCATTCGACGCCGAGACGGGTTCGGTCGAATGGGAGTACGATGAACCGAACGACTTCGTGATAGGCTCGCCGACCGTCTACGATGGTACTGTCTACGTCGGTGACGTCGACGGCGTCCTTCACGCTGTCGACACCGAGGACGGAACGGCTGACTGGACGTTCCAGACGGATGGACTCATACAGTCGGGTGCCACCGTAGTTGACGGCGTGGTGTACGTCGGAAGCGACGACGGAAACGTCTACGCGCTTGACGCCAAGAACGGCGGCGGAAGCCACGAAGACGGCGACGACATGTGGAGGTTCGAGACGGGCGACAGCGTGCGCTCGATGCCCACCGTCGTTGACGGCGTTCTGTACGTCGGAAGCCGCGACGGAAACGTCTACGCTCTCGACATCGATACAGAGTCTTCGAGCGAGGATTCGCGCGTCGAACTCGGAACAACTGGACACCACCACGCCTGGGTTGGCGGCGTAGAGGAGGATGACGACACAGACGACGAGACCGAAGGATTCACGGCAACAGGCGGTTCAGCGGCACCGGGTGGACAGGTGACCGTGGATATAACGGCACAGGCAGTAGGTTCAGTAGAACTGAGCAACATACCTTCCGACTGGACGGTTGCGAGCAGTCAGAACGACGGCGCGTTCCTTGCACCTGACAGTCTGGGAGATAACATAGAGAACAACGGTGCTGTTGTCTGGGTATGGACAAGCGACCAGTCTGCTGTGAGTATCTCCGTTACGTTAGATATACCCGAGGAAGCCGAAGATGGCGACTACGTACTGGATGTCGATGCCGAGGACAGCCAAGGTGAGACGGGTAGCACTACCGCAACTATAACAGTAGGCGAAGATGTCAGCGTCGTGGACGGCTACCGTAACGACGAGGGACGTGTCGACACGGCAGGTCTGCAGGCGGCTATAGCCGACTTCCTGCAGGGTAACATAAACACAGGAGACCTGCAGGATGTAATCGCAGCCTTCATCTCGATGACTTAGCACCGGCTGACATAGACTGACGCGGACACCGACTGATATCCACCCTCAGACTTATTTCCTGCGCGCACCTTTCTGCGACGCATGACACATGTACTCATAGTGGGGGGCGGTCCTGCCGGATTATCCGCCGCTCTGTTCACGGCGAAGAACGGCTTAGAAACGACGGTATTCGACACCGACGGGACATGGATGCATAAGGCGCACCTGTTCAACTACCCCGGAATAGGCTCGATGGACGGTTCGGCGTACATGGAGGTTCTGCGCGACCAGGTCGGCGAGTTCGGTGTCGAGAGCCACGAAGCGGAGGTCACGGACGTTTCGCAAGACGGCGACGGCTTCTCCGTCACGACCGACGACGGCGAGCACGCAGGCGACTACGTCGTCCTTGCGACAGGCGCGAACCGTGACTTAGCCGAGTCTCTCGGATGTGACTTCACAGACGAAGGTATCGTCAACGTGGACGTAACGATGGAGACGACCGTCGACGACGCCTACGCGACGGGTGCGATGGTGCGCGCCGAGGAGTGGCAGGCGGTCATCTCGGCGGGCGACGGTGCCGCCGCCGCGCTCAACATTCTCACGAAAGAGAAGGGCGAGCACTTCCACGACTTCGACGTGCCCGAAACCGCGGAGGAGCTTTTCGGGAACCTGATAGACGAGTGAGTGCTGTGGAAGAACCGAAACTCGGACAGTGAAGCTAGCACGCGGTGCGCGACGTTGGATAGCGGCGGCGGCGGTCGTCCCTCTCGTAGCCGCGGTATACGCCGCGAGCGTCGGCTTCACGACTCCGTCGACAGCGGCTTTCATCGTCGCGCTTGGCGTGCCGGTATTCGTCACGGCGTTCTTCCGCGACCCTGACCGCGAACCCGACGGCGACGGCGTCGTCTCGCCTGCCGACGGTAAGGTGACCGTCCTACGTGAGGAGGAAGGTCGTTTGCGGCTGGGCGTCTTCATGAATCTCCACAACGTCCACGTCAACCGCGCGCCCGTCGGCGGCGAGGTCTTCGAGTTGACGCACCACGAAGGCGGACACCGTCCCGCGTTCTCGAAGGAGAGCGAGAGCAACGAACGTGTCGTTACGCGGATAACTGAGTCAGGCGCGGACGGCGAAGCCGGCTTCGTAGTCGTACAGATAGCCGGTGCGTTCGCGCGCCGTATAACGCCGTACGTCGACGAGGGCGACACGGTCGAACGCGGCGAACGTATCGGCGTCATAGCGTTCGGTTCGCGTGTCGATGTCGTCTTCCCGGAGTCGTACGAACGCAACGACATAGCCGTCGAGACGGGCGACCGTGTACGTGCGGGAGAGACGGTTCTCGCGCCGCTTGACGTGGCTCCGACACGGACACCGGACACGACCACAACCTCAGAAAGTTTTTGAGGGCTAACGTCGTATCTCCTCTCGATGCAGGGTTTGACGGAACTCCTCTGGCTCTCGATAGGACTCTTTCTGTTAGGCGCGTTCTTCAAGGAGCGCGCACGCCCGCTCTCGGCTGTCGGCTGGCTCGCCTTCGGCACCTTCTGGCTCTCCCGTCTTCCCGTCTACCTCGACGAGAACAGCGCGATAAAGATACTGCTCGCGGTCGCCGCGCTCCCGCTCTGCGGCTACGTCGCCTACCAGATACTCTACAACGAGCGCGACACGCTCCTCAAGCTTAGTCAGGCGGTCGCGGCGATGGGTCTAATCTACCTACCTTTTGTGCTCATCGGCTCGCTCAACGCCGCGCTCATAGAGCACACTGCGGCACAGACAAACCGCTTCCTGTCGGTGCTCGGCGTAAACGCCGAACTCGTCGAACGCGACGGCATGGACCGCATGTTCATCGTCACTAACCCCGCGACGGGCGAGGAGTACAGGACGTACATCATACTCGCCTGCACCGGCATCGGTAGCATGGCGATATTCGCTGGTCTTATCTCGGTCGTCAAGGCTCCCCTGAACCGCAAGATGATGGCTTTCGCGGTCTCGATACCCGTCATCTACGCGCTCAACCTCGTCCGTAACGTCTTCATAGCAACCGCCTACGGCTACCAGTGGTTCCCGTACGGTGAACAGACGATTGTCGACATGACGGGGACGTACGAAGGCTACGCGAGCTTCTTCTGGGCGGACAAGGTGATTTCGCAAGGTCTGAGCGTCGTCGTGCTCGTCGCCATCCTGTTCGCAGTCATACGTTTCCTTCCCGAACTCACGGAGCTTCTTGACGAGGTTCTCGACATGCTCGGAATCAGCAAGAAAGGCAAGAAGACGGCATGACTGAAACCGGAACTGAGACGGGCGAGACGAATGAAACGACCGAGACAACGACGCTCTTCAAACAACTCCGTTTCGGCTCGCGCGCCGTCTACGTTCCTGAAGAAGATACCGTCGCCGTAAGCGACCTGCACGTTGGCTTCGCCGACGCCGCGCGGCGACGGGGAACGGGTGTCCCCATCGACGAGGGAATGGTTCTCGAAAAGGCTGTCCGCGACGTTCTGACACGTTTCGAGCCTTCGACGCTCGTCTTCAACGGCGACGTACAGCACTCGTTCGGCGGTATCGGGGACGCGCGCGACACCGTCAACCGTCTCAGAAGTGTCGCCGAGTCGTACGAAGCCGCACCCGTCTTCGTCGAAGGGAACCACGACACAGACCTTGACGCAGTCGTGGAGACGTGCGCGTGGCACGCTGAGGGTGACGTCGTCTTCACGCACGGACACACGGTACCGCTTGACCTACCCGACGCCGCGCTCTACGTCGTCGGGCACGACCATCCGACGGTCGAGATAGAGATGCAGAAACAGGCGTGTTTTCTTTACGGACCTTTCGACTTCGACGGCAAGGTTGGGAAGAACGAGGACGACGGCGAGGTCGGACAGGACGCAGATGTCCTGATGACGCCCGCTCTGAACCCGTTGTGCGAAGGCGTCGTCGTAAACGAGATGCGCGCTTCCGACTTCCTTTCGCCGTTCGTGAGGCGTTTCGGCGAGTTCCGTGTCGCTGTCGAAACCGACGGTGAGGTTCTGCGTTTTCCGCCCATACGTGAGTTCCGGCGTATGCTTTGACTGCACCCACGCTCCTGTTCACGCTTCTGCTTCTTCTCTCAGGGCGTCACGCCCGTCACAGTCACGACGGCAGCACCCACGACGACCAAGAGCGCGCCTGCGAAGACGCGCACATCGACCCTTTCGAGGTCGCGCAGAAACAGCGCGGAGAG
>JAQZDD010000098.1 GCA_028751055.1 Euryarchaeota archaeon Ods04
CGTCCGCTCGTCCGTCTCGACGTACACCGCCGCACCCGTCTCGACGCCCTCCGAGTTACGTACGAACATCTGGAGCGAATCGGCGGCTTCGCCCTCGCGCTGGTTCTCGTACAGCCTGAACTGCGTCTCGTCCCACTCTCCCCTAAGTGCCGCCGGTGTCGCAGTCGACGCCACAATGTCGAGGCTGCCGTCGTTGGCGTAGTCGACACGCGCGACGCCACGTATGCCGTCCCCTTCCATACCGTGCGCACGTCCGTCGACCTTCTCCCAGCCGTCGGACGTGCCTTTCCACATCTGCATGCTACGGTAGATGCCGTCGTACGGCGCGACCTGCACGTCAGGCGTTACCCCGTGTACGATGTCTAAATGTCCGTCGTTCGAGAAGTCGGCTACGGTCGTCGCCCAGCCCCATCCGCCCTTCTCCAAGCCGTGTTCGGGTGCCTCGTCGACGAAGTTGCCTTCGCCGTCGTTGACGAGAAGGTTGTTGCCCTTCGGCACGGGCGATATTATCGAAAGCTCCTGTCCGGTAGTGACTTCGACGTTCTCGTAGTCGGAGATGTGGATGTTGGTGACGAAGATATCGAGATGCCCGTTTCCGTTGGAGTCGAAGACGGCACTCGACATGGCGTTACGGTCGGTTTCGGTTCCCATGACACGCCGCTCAAACGTGCCGTCGCCGTTGTTCTCGTAAAAAACGTCGGAGTTGAAGTCGTTACCGACGTGTATGTCGGGATATCCGTTGCCCGTGAAGTCGACCATAGAACTTGCGAGAGTCCAGTTGTCGCCCTCTATTCCCGCCTGCTCTGTTATCTCGACGAATCCCTCACAGTCCCCTTGGAAGAGCCGGTTCTCGTTCGCAGGTGTCGTCTCGGGACGCACGTCTGGATGGTTCTCCATAACGTCGCGTGCTATGTCAGAACGTATCGGATAGTTCTGCGCCCAGACACCGTTCTGTGCGACGAAGACGTCGAGACAGCCGTTTCCTGTTACGTCCGCCGTGTTGATGCTCGTCGGACTCATGAGACTAGCGTCGAGTCCAACATCACGCTCACGGAACTCGCCGCCGTCGTTCTCGTAGAAGACCAGACCGCCGCCGAACTCGGCGATAAGCAGGTCACGCGTGCCGTCGTTGTCGTAGTCGAAGAAGTGTGCTGTGCGCGCGTCTCCGTGTTCGAACGTCCGTACCGCCTCGTATCCGTCACCCGTGTTCTCGAACAAGACGGGATAGTCACCGCCTACCGCAAGAACATCCTCGTATCCGTTGTTGTTGTAGTCGACCACGTAGACGCCGGACCATGTTATGACACCGCCTTTGCTACGGAACTCTGTCGAGTACTCGAACCCGGTTTCGTCTGCGACATCTACGAACTGCGGCATCCCGCCGGTCGCGGAGGGTGGTTCACCCGTCGGAAAGAGTTCGTCGGAGACCGGACTCGGAACGTAACCCTCGGCGGCTTCCGTAACGGGACTCGGCGACTGGGGCGCGTTCCCCGCGAACGGATTACCCGTGAGGAGAAGCACTGTTAAGCCGACAGCAACAAACAGGGCAACTACTACCTCCGCCTTGGAGCGGTCGATATCCATGGATGATAGAGGTTCCGGCGAAGCCGTCATAAAGCTATCCCCCTCCAGTACCCGAAACATGAGAAGGCTTAGAATCTGAGTCGCCGTCAGCGAGTCACGGACGACCAAGACGACTGTTTTATGTTTAGAAACCCATACACGGAGTATGCGCGAACCCGTCGCTCCTGACTACGAAACGGACTGTAACCCGGCTGACACGCTCGTCAGTCACACCGACGAAGGTCGCAGAGAGCACGAGATAAACATCGACGGTATCTCCGAGGAGATATGAACCTCGACGTTTCCTCGTGGTCGGACGACACGAAGGCGTTGACCGCCGCTATGCTAACACTAATCGTGGTGAGCGTCGGCGGTGCCGTCTACGGTCTGTCTTCAGGCGTACGTTCGGTCGCCGCAATCTCGGCTGGCTTCTTGGCACTCTTGGTTTCGAGCTACTACCTCACCGGAAACCCCTTCAAGGTTCTGCGGGAGTGACCGAGAAAGACGTATCCGAGTCGGGGTCTTACTGAAGATGATGGGAGAAACGTCCGAGGCAGGCGACGGAGACATACGTTCTGTCAGCCTCTCGGTTCCGGGCATGGACTGCCCTTCGTGCGCCAAGAAGGTCGAAAAGAGCCTCGGCAGAGTCGACGGCGTCGTCGGTACCGAAACACAGGTGACCTCCGGTACGGTCACCGTGCGGTACGAATCCGAAGTAGCGTCAAGTACGGATATAGTCGACGCCGTCGAAGGTGCGGGTTACGAGGTCGCCGGCACGGACGGCACCGAAAGTTCGGACGGACGCGGAGAGGAGACAAAGGCGGACGGAGCAGAAGTCGAGGTAATCCCTCCCACAGAGGTCTGGACGAGCAAACGCGCAGTCAAGACGTGGACAGGCGCGGTCTTTCTCGTCCTCGGTCTTCTGTTCGAGTTCGTTCTGACGACATGGAACGCCGTCGTAGTCGAGGTCGCGCTCCTCCTCGTCGGCGGTTCGGTCACGTTCACGGTCGCCGACCTACTCTTCCTCGGCGCGGTCGCGGCGAGCGGCGTCCCTGTCGTGCGGAGCGGCTACTACTCGGCACGTAACCGCAGCCTCGACATCGACCTCCTGATGGCGACCGCCATCGTCGCTGCGACAGGAATAGGTTACTACGTCGAGGCGGCGACGCTCGCCGTCCTGTTCAGCATCGCCGAACTTCTTGAACAGTACGCGATGGACAGGGCGCGCGACTCGCTCCGTGAACTCATGGAGCTTTCGCCCGACGAGGCGACCGTCGTGCGCGACGGCGAGGAGAAGACCGTTCCCGCCGACGAAGTCGAGGTGGGCGAGACGGTCGTCGTCCGTCCCGGCGGAAAGATACCTTTAGACGGCGTCGTCACCGACGGCGAAAGCGCGGTCGATGAGTCACCGATAACGGGCGAGTCCGTTCCCGTAGACAAGACGGAGGGCGACGAGGTCTACGCAGGCTCGATAAACGAAGGCGGCTACATCGAACTGAAGGTCACGTCGGAGGCGTCCGACTCGACGTTAGCGCGCATAATCGAGATGGTACGCGGCGCGCAGGCAAAGAAGACCGAGAAGGAGCAGTTCGTCGACAGGTTCGCAGGCTACTACACGCCCGTCGTCGTCTTCTTCGCCGTCCTCACAGCCTTCGTTCCGCCCGTCATTATCGACGGCTCCGCCACCGTCGGCGTCTCGTTCTTCGCCCACACCTTCACAGATGACCCCGGAACTTGGTTCGTCCGCGGTCTGACGCTCCTCGTCATCGCGTGCCCGTGCGCCTTCGTCATAAGCACGCCAGTCTCGGTCGTCTCGGGAATCACGAGCGCGGCGAAGAACGGCGTCCTCATCAAGGGAGGAAACCATCTCGAAGCAGTGGGCGACGTGGACGTTATCGCGCTCGACAAGACGGGAACGCTGACGAAGGGCGAACTCACCGTCACCGACGTGGTGCCTCTCGGCGCGCACGAGAGAGACGAGGTTCTCCGGTACGCCGCGGCGTTGGAGCGGCGCAGCGAACACCCCATCGCGGACGCAGTCGTGGAGCGCGCCGACGAAGAGGGCGTCGACAACGTGCCGGAACCGACCGAGTTCGAGAGCCTCGCCGGGAGGGGCGTCCGTGCCGAGATAGACGGCACGACCTTCTACGCAGGAAAGCCCACTCTGTTCGAAGGGCTCGGATTCGACACGCTCTCCCGTTCACGGACGGACGGCGGTACCTCCATGGATACAGTCGCTCTCGACGACGTTATCGCCAACATGGAAGACGAAGGCAAGACGGTCGTCCTCGTCGGCACCGAAGACGAACTAATCGGCGTCGTCGCTGTCGCCGACGAGGTGCGTCCCGGTTCACGCCGTGCCGTCGAACGTCTGCGCGAACTCGGCGTCCATACGGTGATGCTCACGGGCGACAACGAAGGCACGGCGCGCGCTGTCGCGGCGACTGTGGGCGTCGACGGATACCGCGCAGAACTCCTGCCGGATGAGAAAGTCGAGGCTGTCGAACGTCTCCGCGACGAACACGGCGAAGTGGCGATGGTGGGCGACGGCATAAACGACGCACCCGCGCTCGCCGTCGCGGACGTCGGCGTGGCGATGGGTGCCGCAGGTACCGACACGGCACTCGAAACGGCGGACATCGCGCTCATGGGTGACGAGATAGGAAAGCTTCCTTACCTCTTCGTCCTGTCGCGGAAGGCGAACGGCGTCATAAGACAGAACATCTGGTCGAGCTTAGGCGTCAAGGCTCTTCTCGCCGTAGGCGTCCCTTTCGGCTACGTCAGCGTCGCGGTTGCAGTCGTCGTGGGCGACATGGGTATGAGCCTAGGCGTGACGGGGAACGCTATGCGCCTCTCGCGTCTGAAGTCCGACTGACTTTCGTCGTCCGATACGCAAAAATAAAGTGGCGACCTGTGTAAGCTTCATGGAGGTGCTGACCTTGGCAGAGGTAGAAGTAGAGGTTCTCGACGAGGACGCGACGGAAGACAGAGAGAAGGTGGAGAGCGTCGCACGAGGCGCGTTTCCCTTCCCGCAGTCCGCTCTCATACATCAGTCAGCGCATATGCTCGCCGCGAGACACGAGGGCGAGATAGTCGGCGGCACAATCTCGGAGATATTCGAGCCAAAGGAAGGCGTCAAGGTCGGTCTCGTGACGTGGATATTCACGTCGGAGGAGGCACGAGGTCTCCACGCGGGTGAAGCGGTTCTTGACGCTACCGTCGACTACCTCGAAGAACGTTGTGACGCGCTCGTCGCAATCGTAGAGTGGGGCAACACGAGTTCGAGTAAGCTTTTCGCGTCGCAGGGCTTCGAGCGCACGCCGGCGGGCGACGTAATCGACGAGTACGGTCTGCGCGGCACGGCACGCGTCTGGCTGACTGCGATGTACTTCCCCGCTCTCGGCTACGACTTATGGACGAAACGTCTGGTGGACGGTGACGAGGAACAGGACAGCCAACGGACGAGCCGACTGCGCACCGTCGAGTCGTTCGGCGTCAACACCGCGCTTTTCGTCGTAGCCGCCGCTTCGCTGTTCGGTGTTGGGACTGTCGCCGAGAACGCCGTCTACGTCGTACTCGTCGCGGTCGTCTTCCTCGCCGTCCGTTACCTGCCGACACGTCTCGCTGTGGCGCGCGACGAAGAAAGGTGGCGTTACTACAGCTGGGGCAACGTCTATCCTTTCGCGGCGGTCTTCGCCGTCTTCGGTCTGTTTCTGCCTGTTCCCGGCAACCACGCGCCCGAC
>JAQZDD010000048.1 GCA_028751055.1 Euryarchaeota archaeon Ods04
ACGACGAACGACATAGGAATCGCCGCGGCTACGACGAGCATCGCCGCGACGGGTATCCAGTCACTCATCCTTGGCGCACCTAATCATGGATAGTTACGGTGTGCAAGACTTAAACGTTGTTCATACCTGTGAATTTCGGTTCAGTCTCAGACGAATCCCGCGCCGTCGAGAACGAGACGGACGCCGATGACAGACAGGAGCACGAGAACGCCCAGATGGAGCACCCTCTCGGTGAGCCTACGGCGTGCGAACGCACCGACTCCGACGCCGACAAGACCGGGTGCGGCGGCGACGACCGAGACGGCTAAGAGTTCGTCGGTGCCGTACAGACCGAGTTCCCACGCGAGAACGAGACGGAGTCCTGCTATTCCGACGACGATTAACGCGAGGACGCCGACGAAGGTAGAGCGGTCTAAGTCGAGACTGTCGAGGTAGGCGACGACCTGCACGGCGATGTTGGTCGCGCCGTAGACGACGCCCGAGACGAAGCCGATTACGGCTCCGACGGGCTTACCCGACGCGGCACCCGCGAAGCGCGGGTTCGACAGAACGGGGACTGCAGGGACGAGGGAGACATCGACGGCTTTCTGTCTCGAAAAGACGTAACCGAGGGTGACCACGCCGATTCCGAAAGTGAGCGCGGCGACGGGCAGGACACCGAGCGCGTAGATGCCTAACGCGGTTCCGACGACCGCCGCGGCGAGGAAGAGCCAGAAACGCGCGAGACAGGGACGGACGCCCGACCTCCCGAGTTCGCCGACGAGCGAAACGTTTGCGGCTATCATCGGCACTATCATGATGAGACTCGCCGAAACAGGGTCGATGAGAACGGCGAGCGCGGCGGTTCCGGTCACGTCGTAGCCGAAGCCCGCCGCGCCCTTGACGACTCCGCCGACGCAGACGACGGCGAATATGAGGATGAGCGTCGTCGTCTCGAAGCCCGCGAGCATGAGGTTGGAGATGACGGTACGGCTGTTGAATCTTTCGGGAAACTGCCGGACTATACGCGCACCAGTCTGCCGAGCGTCAGAAACGCCGTGTGCGGCACCGTCTGCGGTTCGGGACGCGCAGGGAAGACGCGCCATTCGCGCCGTGATATCTCAACCGTCTCGACGTGGCGCAGACCGTTTTCGTCGAACATCTCTACGCAGTCGCGTACCTGTTCGAAGACGGGGCAGTAACAGACGACGTAGCCACCGGGACGCGTCGCATCGACCGCGTGTGAGAGTGCTTCCTCGGGATGCATCATGTCTAAGACGACGAGGTCACAGTCGTCCTCCTCGTTGAATCCTTCTTGCTTCACGTCTCTGAGTTCGAGCGTCACGTTGTCCGCGCCGACTTCCTCAACGTTCTCGCGTGCCGCTTCTAAGTGGTCTTCACGTACCTCGTAACTGCGCACTTCGCCGGCGACGCGTGCGAGTGTCAAGGTGAGAAAGCCGGAGCCTGTACCCGCCTCGGCGACCGTCGAGTCCTTACCGACGCCCGTCCGCGCGACGATATAGCCTGCGTCCTTGTGCGAGATGGTCTGTGTACGTTGCTCAAGACCGCGTTCGAAAAGGTCGTTGAGGTCGGGCTTCACGACGGTGAACTCCTCGCCTATGTGTGTCTCGACCTTCTCGCCGTATGGCGCGTCGAGTTTCTCGGCGTCAAGCACCCCTTCCTGCAGTTCGACACGCTCGCCTCTCCTGCGTAGGTAAGTGTTCTCTTCGCCAACGAGCAGGACGTGTTCCATGCCCGAACGTCGCTGTCGTGTCGCAAATGGCTGACGGTTGCGTCCGGCTTTACGTTCGACGTTCTTTTGGCGCGCCTCCACGTACCGTAAGCATGGAAGAGACGGTCGGCGGACTCCTACAACGCGCACCCGGCGACGGCGTGGCTCTCGCTGTCGAGACGGACTGGGAGACAAGGGCAAAAGAGTACAAGGAGGAGACGTTCTACACGACGTGCCACAAGACGGCGAACCTTCTTAACCATCTTGGCGTGCGTGAAGGTGGAAGCGTCGTCGTCTCGTCGGCACCCGAACCCGAGAACGTCTTCGGATTTCTCGGCGCGTGCCTCGTCGGCGCGGCGACGCGTTTTTTCGATAGAGGTTCTGTCGACGCCGACGCACTCGTCTGTTCGGGCGAACGTCTCGAAGCCTACGACGTTCCCGCTTCGTGCTCCGTCTTGGCACACGGCGAGGCGTCCGTACCGACGGACACAACGAGCTTCGAACGCGAAATCTGGGGCGAGAACCCCGTCTTCCCGCCCGACCTCGTCGCTGGCGGTGACACCGTCGTTCTCGCGGAGAGCGGACGCAGTTCCGCCGAGGTCGTCGAGGACGCACGCGAGACGGTCAGTGAGCGCGACCTCTGGAACGGCGACGAGGTACACGTCGAAAGGCTCAACGAGGAGGGTGCGGTCGATGTAGTAGCGGCACTCATAGCGCGTGCGACGGTCGTTCTCCCACCTCGTTAGGCTTGTTCGACGGAGACACGGTAGACAGTCCCGTCGTCGGCGCGCAGATACCAGACCATCTCACCGTCTTCATCGTGTGACTCGACGCGTTCGAGAGCCTCCCTGACGCGCCAGTGCTGTTCAGGCGACAGCGCGACCGTCGTTTCGCCGTCTTCCGCCGCCTCTTCGAGTGCGCGGTGTACGGGTTCCGCCTCCTCGATACGTCCGTCGCTTCCCTCGACCACCGGCGCGTCTTCAGGCGGTTCCGTTTCCGTGACTACGAGCCTTCCGGGTTCGTGTCCTCCTTCTTCGCCCCCGCCGACACAGCCCGAGAAACCCGCCGCGGCTGAGACGGCGAGAGCGACGAAACACCGCCTCCGTAAGCCGTTTCCGTCCGCGTCTTCCATGGTTGGAGTTCGTTACACGGGAGAAAGAGTATACCGGTATTACGAGCCTCGTGGGCAGGAAACAGCTCAGAAGAACACGCCCAGAGGTGGAAAGAAAAGAGTAAGAGTGAACACCGCGCGGACGAACGTATGACCGAATGGAGATAGCTTCGAACGAGACTCTGCGACGCGCGCTTCTTCTCGTGGGTGCGGTTCTGCTCTTCTTTTCAGTAGTCCTTACGGAGCCGCAGACAGCCGCAGACATGGCTGTCGTCACCGTGGGTGCCGTCATGGTAATCGTCGGCCTGTATCTGTCGCACAGAGCCGAAGGAAAGGCGGTCAAGAAGGCGGAGAGGGAGAAGGCTGCTCTGGAAGCGGAGCCGGATGTCGCACCCGAGGACGCCGAGCTACCAAGGAGGAACCCTTTCGATGGAGAGGCATGACGCCAAGGGCTTCGTCGAGGACTTCAACAGGACGTACGAGGAGACAACGGAACTACGACGTATCTTAGGACACAGGTTCTACGGACAGCCGGTTGGAGCAGAGGGGGAAGGCGAACTGGAAGACGTCGATGGAGACGACGGTGAAGAAGAAAACGACGACGCAGGGAACAGAGACGACAGAAAGGACACCGAGCAGGAGCGCGCGCAGGGGTACGACGACGAAGACCTGCGTTACTTTCAGATAGGGCGGCGCACCGCGCTTCCCGTAAGCCTTGTCACCGAGGGACGTTACGCCTACGTCTCGGACGCAGTCGTGGGCGCGCTCTGCGAAGGGGAGAAGAGCTTTGTCGGCGCGCGTCTTTCGCTCGCCGCCGACGAGGGCGAGATACCGACTGTCAAGGACGAACCCGCGCGCGTCGTTGAAGCCGCTCTGGAGTACGTAGAGACGCCAGACCACATCCTCCTCCCGCGTACCGACGCCTGTGATGAGGCTGTCGCACGCTGGAAGGAAGATGGACGCCTTCGCAGATTCGGCGACAGTAGCTACCTGAGAGGCACCGAGGCTGACGGAGGCGACGGCGACGAGAACGGCAACGGTGAGACAAGAGAAACCGACTGCTGGCTCCACCGGTACGACGCGACCCACGGCGCGGACGAAGCCTTCGTACTCGAAGACGGTGGTGTGACGGTCGTCCAGAAGAAGGGCAGAGACGCGCTGCCGCCGACGGGGTTCGGGTACGTCGCCGAGTACGAAGATATGAATGACGACATGCCGCTCACCGTCTACTTCGGCGAGGAGAGAAGAGAAGGCAAAGACGGGTACGACGAGTTCTTCGATGTCGTCTACCGTGTCATCCTTTCAGAGCCTGTGGTGGAAGACGGCGGCGTCTGCAGGGTACGGTCGGTTTAAAGCTTACTCCGCCTCACGCACCTGTTCGAGCGCGTCGGGGTTCTCCATCGAAGAGAGGTCGCCGGGGTCGTCGCCTTGGTGTACCGCCGACACGGCACGCCGGATTATCTTGCCCGACTGGGTGCGGGGCAGGTCGTCGACGAACAGTATCTCCTTCGGACGGAAAGGCTTGCCGTGCTCCTCGCCGACGAGCGACCGCAGTTGACCACGTAGCTTGTCTCCCGTACGTGCGCCTTCCTCGGGTATGACGTAACAGACGACTGCGGTGCCCGTCGTCTCGTCGGGCACGCCGACTGCGACAGCCTGATTCACGTCGTCGTGGTCCATCAGGACGCTCTCGATTTCGGCAGGTCCGACCTTGCGTCCCGCGACGTTGAGCGCGTCGTCGGCGCGCCCCATCAGGAACCAGAGACCGTCTTCGTCCATGAGTGCCCAGTCGCCGTGGTTCCAGAGGTCGTCCCATTTCGACCAGTACTCCCGCAGGTACCTTTCGTCGCCGCTCCAGAGCGACTTGGTCATGCTGGGGCACGAGTCGCGCGCGACGAGATAGCCGCGTTCGTGGTCGTCCTTTATTGACTCGCCGTTCTCGTCGACGATGTCGATGTCCATGCCAAGACCCGGACCGCCGAGCGTCGTGGGCTTCAACGGCTGTATAGGCATAGGCATCAGGAAACAGCCGCAGATTTCGGTGCCGCCGGATATGTTGATTATGGGTGCCTCGCTGCCGCCGACGTTCTCGTAGAACCAGTTCCAGCTTTCGGGGTCCCACGGTTCGCCCGTCGAACCCAGAAGCCGTAGGGAGGACAGGTCGTGCCCCTCAACCCAGTCGTCGCCGTGCTTCCGCAGAGCGCGTATCGCGGTCGGCGAGATGCCGAACTGCGTCAACGAGTGGCGGTCTATCATCTCCCAGAAACGGTCGGGTTCGGGATGGTCGGGCGCGCCCTCGTACATGAAGACCGTGCCGCCGAATGTGTGGTTTCCGATGAGCGTCCACGGACCCATCATCCAGCCTATGTCGCTCACCCAGAAGAAACGGTCTGACGGCTTCACGTCGAAGCCGAAGTAGAGTTCCTTTGCGCACTGGACGGTGACGCCCGCGTGTGTGTGGACGATGCCTTTAGGCGTTCCCGTCGTTCCGGACGAGTACAGGAGCATCGACTCGTCCGCCGAATCGAGTTCCTTCGTCTCGTAGTCGTCGTCCTGTGTCTCAACGGCGTCCTCCCACCACTCGTCGCGGTCTTCGTTCCACGGTATGTCCGCGCCCAACCGGTCGTAGACGATGGTGTGGTCGACAGAGTCGGTCTCCTCCACCGCCTCGTCCGCAGTCTCCTTTAACGTGACCTCGCTGCCGCGTCTCAGGAAGCCGTCGCCCGTGAACAGCACCGAACAGCCGGAGTCCTCGATACGTGTCGCGGTTGCCTCGACGCCGAAGCCCGAGAAGATGGGGACGGCTACCGCGCCGACCTTGAAACAGCCGTACAGTATCGAGATGACCTCGGGCACCATCGGCATGTAGAGACCGACCGTGTCGCCCTCCTCGATTCCTCGTTCTTCGAGTGCGTTCGCAACCTTGTTGGTCTGCCTCTGGAGTTCATGGAAAGTTACCTCGCGCACCTCGCCGTCCTCGCCCTCCCAGATGCACGCGACCTTGTTGCGCCTCTCGTTTTCGGGCGCGGCGTGCCTGTCGACGACGTTATGGGCGATATTGATTTTGCCGCCCGGGTACCAGTCGGTGAACTGTGGTCCCTCGCTATCGTCGCGCACCTCGTCGTAATCTTCGTAGAACTCCAAGCCGAGGTAGTCGACGACTTCGTCCCAGAACCAGTCTACGTCTCCAGTCGTGCGCTCGATGAGTTCGTCGTAGTCTTCTATGCCGTGCTCCTGCATGAACTCGTAGACGTTGGTCGACTCCACGAACTCGTCCGAGGGTTCGTGAACTATCTCGTCCACGTCTTCTAGGCTCTCCATTGTTGTTCTCTGAAAGACTACAGGCGCGTCCGTCTTTTTTCTTTCCGTACTGTGCGCACCATCTGTCGCGCCGAAGGGGACAAAAAGGTGGATGGAAAGGGTACCGAAACCGGAACTCTGCCTTACTCGTCGAACTCGAACTCCCCTCCAGCCTCTAGCTCGGAGGCTTCGACGGAGGGGTTTACCTCCGTCGTCTTGAGTTCGTCGGCGCGTGTTATGCTGTCGACTTCGGGGTCGTTCTCGGCGACGTGTGCGACGACACGCGGGTCGTCGGTGTCGACCTTGTCGGCTTCTACGACGTAGCCGTCAGCACCTGCGAAGTCGTTGTCACGCGACGCTTCGGACGGGTCGAAGTCGTGGTCGTACTCGCCGTCACCGACCGCACCGACGGGCACGTGGTAGTAGTCGGCGTCACCGTCGTGCATATCGACGCGTACGTCGGTCTCTTCCACCTCTATCTCGACAACGTCTTCCTCGTCCGGTTCACTCAGCTCGAACTCGACGCCCTCGTCGGAGCCGTTGAGTTCGTCGGCTTCTATCTCTATCTCGAATACCTCTACTTCGTCGGTGTCCAGTTCGAAGCCCTCGCCCGTGTCCGGCGCGCCCGTCGCGGCTGTAGCGACGGTCGCTACACCAACGACGAAGAACGCACCGAGCGCGAACGCGAGTGCTTTCTGTCCTATGTTCATGTTTCACCTCGGAAGCCCATGCCGGTTCGAACCGTCCGGCGCGCGGCTTCCGGTCGACCCTAACGTGAAACACCATAAGAGGTTTCCTTGGAACACCGTGTCAAGATGTTCCGTCATGGAAACGCACGAATGCGAAAGGGTGTTTCAGGGACGCGGACGGCGTTAAGCTCGGTATAACGGTCTTTCGCCGACGTTCGACGGGAAATTAAGGAGTTGGCAACGCGTCCCGTCAGTTTGTAAACGCGTTCGGGAGACGTTTCAAGAAAAAGGGATATGTTGTTTCGTGCAAAGTATACTTGACAATGAACCGAGGGATACTCCTCGCCGCCGCGCT
>JAQZDD010000256.1 GCA_028751055.1 Euryarchaeota archaeon Ods04
ATACCGAACACAGTCGTCGTGATAGCACTCGTCCTAGTGCTCATCGCGCTGTGGCAGTCGGTAGAGATAGTACAGGCATACGAACGCCGCGCTCTCACCGTATTCGGCGAGTACCGCCGTCTCTTAGAGCCGGGTATAAACTTCGTCCCGCCGTTCGTCAACAACACGCACACGTTCGACATGCGTACACAGACCGTCGACGTGCCGCGTCAGGAAGCGATTACACGCGACAACTCGCCCGTGACCTGCGACGCCGTCGTCTACATGAAGGTCATGGACGCCAAGAAAGCGTTCTTAGAGGTCGACAACTACAGAAACGCCGTCTCGAACCTTGCGCAGACCACCCTACGTTCCGTCATCGGTGACATGGAACTCGATGACACGCTCAACAAGAGGCAGGAGATAAACGCGCGTATCCGCCAAGAACTTGACGAAGCGACCGACGCGTGGGGTATCCGTGTCGAGTCAGTCGAGGTGCGCGAAGTCAAGCCGAGTGCCGATGTTCAGGAGGCGATGGAGAAACAGACGAGTGCCGAACGCCGACGCCGCGCCATGATTCTCGAAGCGCAGGGTGAGCGCAGAAGCGCGGTCGAGAAGGCACAGGGTGACAAGCAGTCCAACATCATCCGCGCGCAGGGTGAGAAGCAGAGTCAGATTCTCGAAGCGCAGGGTGACGCCGTCTCGACCGTCCTACGCGCCAAGTCGGCGGAGGCGATGGGCGAACGCGCCGTCATCGAGAAGGGCATGGAGACTCTCGAAAAGGTCGGCGAGGGAGAGTCGAACACCTTCGTCCTGCCGCAGGAGCTAACTTCGCTCGTCTCGCGCTACGGCAAGCATCTGACAGGAAGCGACGTCTCCATCGGAGACGGTCAGTTAGAGTCGCTCGACTTCGACGCCGAGACACGCGAACTCATCGGACTGGACGACATAGAGGAGATGCTCGACCAGATAGACGAGGAGGCGGAGATGGACGTAAAAGAACTCGAAGAGCAGGCGCAGGCTGTCAAGGAGGGCGAAGCGGGTGCTGACATACAGGACCCCGACGAGGTCGTAGATGAGATGGACGACGAGTTCAGCGGAGAGGACTTCAACCCGAAGGAAGGAAGCGGCACCGATATCGACGGCGAAGACGAAAGTAGCTGAGACGCGCCAACGGCTAGTTTTTTACTGACCCCGTACTTAGACGGCGTACTCAATGTCCGCAGAGAACGTCGAGATAAAGGAACGCTGGGAAGAGTTCTACAGACGGTACTACAAGAACGAGATAGGCAAGATAGCACAGGGGGAGAAGAAGTCTCTAATCATTGACTACGCCGATGTCGAGCAGTACGACCCCGACTTAGCCGACAACCTGTCGCTCCATCCCGAGGAGTACCGCGACGCCGCCGAGGACGCGCTCGCTGACTTCGATATCGCCGCCGACGTTTCGCTTGAGTCGGCGCGTGTACGTTTCTCGGAGTTCTATCCTAAGACCGGAATACGGTCGATACGTTCGGACGACGTGAACAAGCTCATCGCCGTCGAGGGAATCGTCCGTAAGGCGACCGAGGTACGTCCCAAGGTTCTCGACGCCGCCTTCGAATGCCAGCGTTGTGGAACGCTCACGAACGTCGAACAGACGGGTCAGGAGTTCTCGGAGCCGCACCAGTGTAGGGGATGCGAAAGACAGGGACCTTTCCGTCTTCTCGAAGACCAGAGCCATTTCGTCGACGCGCAGAAACTGCGGGTGCAGGAGTCGCCCGAAGGACTGCGGGGCGGACAGACACCCCAAAAAATCGATGTCAACATCGAGGGCGACATAACGGGCGTCGTCTCGCCCGGCGACCGCGTGACCGCCACGGGCGTCCTGCGCGCGATACCCGACGACGGTTCGACTACGTTCGAGGTCTTCATCGAGGGAATCAACGTCGAGATAGAGGACCAGGACTTCGAGGACTTCGAGATAACGGAGAACGACGAGGAGTCGATACGTGAGATAGCGTCCTCGCCCAACCTGTACGACAAGATACTCGACTCTATCGCGCCGTCGATATACGGATACGAGAAGGAGAAGCTTGCCATGGTTCTCCAGCTTTTCTCGGGTGTCACGAAGGAGCTACCAGACGGCACGCGCATACGCGGTGACATGCATATCCTTCTGGTCGGCGATCCGGGTACGGCGAAATGTCTCAAGGGTGACACGAAGGTTATGCTTGGCGACGGCTCGCGCGCCGAGATACGCGACATCGTCGAGGACAACCTGAACGACCCGAAGCCCGTTGACGACGGCGTCTACGACGAAGTCGACTTCGAGGTTCCGTCTCTGACCGAGGACGGCTCCGTTGAGAACGCGAGGGCGACCAAGGTCTGGAAACGCGACGTGCCGGAACGTATGTACCGCGTCCGTACGGAGAGCGGGCGCGAACTCGAAGTCACGCCGACGCATCCGCTTTTCATGCAGTCGGACGGGGGGTTCGAGGCTGTTCGTGCTGAGAACCTTGATGAAGGGGACTTCGTAGCCGCGCCGCGGCGTCTCGACACAGGCAGCGACGACGTTCTCGATGTCGGCTACCGTCGTTCGGAGGCGAACAACGCCGTCAGGCTCGGACTCCCCGACGAGTGGACGCCGCTTCTCGCACGTCTCGTCGGCTACATCGTCGGCGAAGGCTACGTGAAGCTTGAAGACGACAACACGGGGTACGTCTCGG
>JAQZDD010000039.1 GCA_028751055.1 Euryarchaeota archaeon Ods04
CTTCGTCCTCCGTCTCAGGCTCCGGCTCGGCTTCTCCCTCGGGTTCCGGCTCTTCTTCGTCTTCCTCCTCGTCCGCGCCTATCTTGTTCCTTTCGAGCATGTACTCCTCCTCTATCTCGCGCGCGTCCTCGGGAGACTCGTAGACCTTGGCGTATCCGAGCGTCTCGTTCATGCCGAACTTGGTGTCCATCTTGTGTACAACAACCTCGTCGCTCGACTTGTCGAGCTTTGCCGCGAGCGAGTCGCGTACGGCGAGCCTTGCGGGTGTTTCTCCGTCGTGCACTACGCTGAAACGTACTTCCGTTCTGTTGAGGAGTTCGTTCTTCTCCTCTTCTGTGATCTCTATATCCATACTGACCTCTTGTTCAGTTGCCGAAAAAAGCCCGGGACGGGTATTAAGAATTACGAAGCCCTAACGTGGCGTCGAGCGCGTCCTCTTCGCCGTCCATACGCCGGAGCAGGTCAAGGGCACGTTCACGTGTTTCGGCGTCCACGTCGACGTAGACCATCCCCTCACCGGGCTGTCCGTAAAGGACGATATCGCCGTCGTCGGCGAGAACCACGGCGGGAAGGACGACCAAGTCTTCCTCGCCCTCTACCTCGACCAGAGAAGCTTCTTCGTCCATCGCGGCGCGCAGAGCCTCGACAACCTCGCGCGACACGGTTCCTGGCTCGTTCTCGACGCGCGCCGCGACCGGTAGCGCGCTCCAACGTTGGACGACCTCTTCGTCGACCTGCTCGCGTTCTGTCTTTCCGTCGACGACAGCGACATCGGGTGTGACAGCCGCCTCTAAGAGATGGTAGGTAACCATGTCGCCGACCGCGACGACACGCCCCGCCTCGCTCAGACGTTCGTGGTCGACCTCCGTCGTAACGTCGCCGAGAGGCTCCTTGAGTTCGGCGCGCATCTCCTTCGGCAGACGGACGAGCGTACGGCTACCTGTCATCGAACCTTCAGAGCGTAGCTACCCGCGAGTTCGACCTCCATCTTCTCGGCTATCTCGCTCTCCTTAGGGTCTATTATGACGACGTACCCCGACCAGTCGTCGCTCAGGTTGTCGGAGCCGCACGCCGGACAGACCTCGTCGCGTGTAACGCGGTGACAGTCCCTGCAGGCTACCTTGCTCATGGTGTCTCAGTTCTCCGCCTTCTCCTTCTGGGACTCTTCTTCGAGCCAGCCGTGCTTTCCGAGTCCAGCCTGACGCGCCGTGAGACCTATCTTCGACTCACGCGGGTTGCGTTCGTCTATCGAGACGGTCACGATACGTCCGCGTACGGCGTCTCCGACGCCTATCTCGCGGTTGGTCTCGCGCGAATGCATCCGCTCGTTCTCCTCGTCGAACGAGAAGTAGTCGTCGCCTATCTGCGACGCGTGCAGTAGTGCCTCGACAGGACCTAGATTGACGAACAGACCGAAGCTGACGGTCTGCGCCACCTTCCCGTCGAGCACCTCCTGGTCGAGCGGCTCGAAAACCACGGCGTCGAACTCGGCTTCGTAGAAGACGCCGCCTTCGTTGTACAGTATCTTGCCCTCACCCGTCTCATGTACGTCGGTGACGGCGACTATCCAGCCGAGTTCCTCGTCACACATGCCCTCCAGTTTGTCCTGGAGGAGTTCTAGCACGAGTTCCTCCGAGACCTCGTCGAGCCTTTCGGGCGGCACCCTTACCGTGTCGACAAGTCTTGCTTTCTTGTACATTATGGATACTCTACCTCCAGACGGTTTTTCTGTCTAAGATACAACACCGGTACTTTACCTTCAAGAAGCCTCTCTTTAAGCCTTGCGTCGTTGGTCACGACAGCCGAACCATCTTCGCCGAGCGCGACCTCCAAGACTGCGTCGTCGCCGTGCGTCTCGTCCGTCTCGACGACCTCACAGTTCCGGCGCGCGAGTTCGAGTGCGACCGAAGCGTGCGTGTTGCCCTCGTCGGCGAGCGCGCGTAGTTCGCGCACGACAGCGTCGGGCACCACGGCGTCGTAGCCGCCGACTACACGTTCCGCCTCGTCGAAGACATCGACGTTGTGTTGCGAAGGCGTCATGAGCGCGTTTGCGTCGAACACGACTATCATCTCACCGTCCCGACGCCTATCAGACGCCACCGTGAACCCACACGGCGGTTTATCGCCATCTTGCTCCCCTCCTCGGCGCAGACGGGACGTTTCAGCCTGACTTCGCACTCGCCGTCGCGCGCGCTCGTCACGCTTCCGACAGTCGTCGCCGTTCCGACAGACAGCATCAGCGGTTCACCCGTCGATATCGGCTCGACCTCCTCGCTTCCGTCGACGCCCACGACACGGTCTAAGAGGTCGACCTCGACCGTGAAGTCGTGGTGCACGGGCGGGAGCGTGCCGGGTTCGCCCGCGACCTGTCCGGCGAGAGCGTCGCCCTTCGTGAGCGACGGGTCAAGTCCCGTCCCGACGCCTAAGAGACCGCCGGGCGTCGCTTCCTCGACCATCTCTTCGCCAGCCATTATCGACCTGACGGTCGTCTCTATCGGCTCGTACTCGCCGTCCGTCTCGCTACCGGGACGTATCTCGAAGCCGTCGTCGACGTGCAGGACGCCCTGCGACAGCGAACCGCCGACTACGCCGCCCTTTATCGAGTCTATCGGCGTACCCGGACGGTTGACGTCGAACGACCGCGCGACGTACATCCGTGCGGGCGCGTCTGCGTCCCTCTCCGGCGTGGGTATCTCGTCCTCTATCGCCTCAATGAGCCTGTCGATGTTGACGCCCTGTTGCGCGCTCAACGGCACGATGGTCGCGTCCTCGGCGACCGTGCCCTCGACAAACTCCTTTATCTCGGCGTAGCTCTCCTTCGCGCGTTCGCGCGTCACTAGGTCTATCTTGTTCTGCGCTATCACGACGTTCTCGACGCCGATGATGTCGAGTGCCATGAGATGCTCCTTCGTCTGTGCCTGCGGGCACTCCTCGTTCGCGCTGATGACGAGAACCGCGCCGTCCATGAGGGACGCGCCCGAAAGCATCGTCGCCATCAGCGTCTCGTGCCCCGGCGAGTCGACGAAAGAGACCGCGCGCACTACCTCGCTCTCGGTTCCGTCGGGACATGTCTCTTCGACGGTGTAACATTCGGGCAGGTCGCCCGGACACCGACGGAAGGTCGTGTCGGCGTACCCGAGACGTATCGAGATACCCCGTTTCATCTCCTCGCTATGCTGGTCGGTCCACTCACCGCTCAACGCCTGTACTAGCGTCGTCTTTCCGTGGTCGACGTGGCCCACGAGTCCGATGTTGACTTCGGGTTGTGTCACTTTTGGGTACCTCTGCGTAAAATCTGTGTTTTAGTCGGTAGGGGCGATTATTAAACCTTCTCAAACCTTGCCGCCGTCGGTGTCGTCGTCAGCAACGTCATAGCACCGTCCTCGTATGCGGAAGCCTCGGAAAACTCTTTATGCTGTCGGCGTACAAAAAAGAACGATGGAAAAACGTGTCTTGGTCGCTATCTGTCTGCTCTTAGCGGTCGTCTTCCTCACAGGCGTAGTCTACCAGACGGGCGACATGCGTACGGACGAGACGGTGACGAGTCTTGACTTGGACGCCGACGGCGACGCGAAATTCACGTTAGAGCTTCGTACTATCTTCGAAAACGACGAGGAGCGCGAGGCTTTCGACGACTTCGCATCGGAGATAGAAGACGACCCCGAAGCAGAGGTTGCGGAGTTCCGGGAGTCGATAGTGCCTCTCGTCGAGAGGGCGGGCGACGAGACGGGGCGTGAGATGTCCGCCGAAAACTTCGAGGTTGAGACACGCACCGAACCTCTGCCGGTCGAGCGCGGCGTCGTAGAGTACAGGTTCGACTGGAACGGCTTCGCGGAGGTAAGCGAGGAAGACAGAGAAGGAGAAGATGGAAGAAACGAGATACGTGCGGGTGATGTTCTCTCAGGATACATACTCGGCGACGGCGACGCGCTCGTCGTGAGAGCACCCGACGGCTACTTCGTCTCGTCGGCTGAGCCTACGCCCGACATCACCGAGGACGACACAGAGGCACGGTGGAGAGGTCCGCGCGACTTCTCCGGCGACCAGCCGCGTGTCGTCTTTACGCCTGTAACCGAGAACGAGACTGCGAACGGCGCGGAAGCCGACGGCGTGTCGCCGATAGGAGACGATGACGACCAAGGCGACGAAGACGATACCGTTGCCGGAAACGGCGAGGCAGGCTGGGACTTCCCGCTCTACGTCTACGGGGTAGCCGTGGTAGTCGTCCTTTCGGTCGCTGCGGCCGTCTACCACAACAGGAGTACCGACGCAACAGCTACTGAGACCACAGCCGAGACGGACGCGGCGACGGTGGCGGAGGAAGAAACAGGGGCTGAAGCCGAGGACGACGGCGACGAACCGGAGATGACGGACGACGAACTCGTCATCAAGATGATAGAGGAAGAGGACGGACGTATGAAACAGAAGAACGTGGTCAAGGAGACGGGGTGGAGCGAGGCGAAAGTGAGTAAGCTAACGTCGCGTCTCGAAGACGAAGGCGAGATAACTAAGATACGTCTGGGACGTGAGAACATCCTCGAAATATGTGACGAGGACGAAGACGACGAGGACGAGGGCTACTACCCAGCAGTGTGACGTAACCGGTGTCTCAGGTGGCTCTACCGTCCGGCATTCGCACCGTTTCCGTTGTGCCGACTTTCGTCTGCTCCACCGGTACTGGCTCCCCCGTTCTGGTTCTGCGCGCCGTACTGAGAGTCGTTTTCTGCTTGTGCGGGAGGCTCACCGTCGGTGCCCGTGTCATTATCTCGGTCGTCCTTCCGGGCGTCTTCTGAGACATCTTCTCCGTCGGCGTCGTCGCTACTCTTTTCGTCCGTCCGGTCGCGCGGGCTGTCTGAGTCGGCTTCGTCGTCGCTTCTGTCGTCATCCTCGCCTCCGGAGACACCAGAGTTAGCATGGTCGGGCGCGGCACCAGAGCTATCCGAGTCCGAAGAACCCGAGGCATGGTCGGGGATGCCCGTCTCGTCACCGTCGCGCGCGTCGTCGGCGTGCGAGGACGGTTCGCCGTCGTCCGTTCCTTCGTCTCCGACACCACTGTCGTCGTCAGACTCGTCCGATGTGTCCTGGGAGACTTGTCCGTTTCCGTTGTCTCCGCCCGCTCCGACGCCTCGTTCACCTCCGGGTTCACCGACGGAGTCGGGCGGACCGCGGTCTGCGGAGGATTCGTCGGTCTCGTCGTCGTCAGAACCCGTACCGGATGTGTCACCGGTTCGGTCTGTCCCGTCCGGACCGGCGGAGTCGGGCACGTGGTCAGAGACATCCGTGTCGGGCATTCCGTCCGCGCCTCTGTCTCCGTGGTCGTCATCGGAACCGGTGCCGTCACTCGCGTCTTCACGGTTATCGTCATCCACTCCAGCACCGTCGCGGATACCGTCGCCACCACCGCCACGGTTATCACGCGTGTCGCTGGAGTCATCGGTGCCATCCTGTCCACGCGTGTCGCTGTGCGGCGGACGCGTGTCACGTTCATCCTCGTCGGACGGAGTTGTGTCTGGACGCGTGTCCTCCTCTCCGGTGTCGTCAGTCGGCGGAGACGGCTCGGTTTCCGCGGGCGTCTGTCCCGGTGTGTGTCGCGGAGCGCGCCGTGTCTCAGCCACCTCGGAACGCACGCTACGGCTCGTCTCACCTGCTTCGCGTCGGAGTTCGTGTACGCGCTCCATGTCGACACCACGTTCCTCCGCTGTTTCGAGACCTTGCGCGGTCTCGGCGACACGGTCAGCCGAACGGTTGACAGACTCGGCTTCGACGCTCAGAACAGCCATCCTAACCCTGTACTCGCGCTCCGAGATTTCGCCCTCGTCCCTCTGCCGCAGAACCTCCTCGCGCCTCTCCTCAGCGCGTCTCAGTCTTTCTTCGAGCGACCGCGCCCTTTCGTTGACAGCCTCAGTCCCCCTGTTTTCGACGCCTCTCTCGAAGGCACCGTCCCCCACCGTGCTACGCACACGCTCGTCCTGCTCGCTGACGGCTATCGACAGCTCCTCGCCGACGGTGAACTCGACAGACGAGTCTCCGTCAGCGTCGTCGTCCGGTGTCTGTGTCACAGCTACCGAGACCGCGGAGACGGAGAAGACAACGACGAGAGTAACCGCGAGAGCCACCACCCTGACCTTCTTATTCATGTAGACGTACGGTTGGTTTCGTGCGCACTTTACTGTACGTGATACTTGACTCGGCGTGCCGGTGAAGATTCTTTCCGACAGCCACGTTCCCCCGGCTATTTTGAAAACATAACAAATAAGCAGAAAGAAACTTTCAGGATGCTTTTTAAAGCTTCTAAGCCCCTCTCCAACCTGAGTAAGGACGCCTGACGGCTGTAAATCAAGTTATAAATAATCGGTGGGGTTGAAGGACTGAGAGGTGGAAGGAGGGAACGCTATGTCGAAAAGGATAATCGCAGTTATGGTGATGTTGGTGGCGGTCGGTGTCGTTGTGGGTGTTGCGGCGGCACAGGGACCGCCGGGAGACGCAGGTCCGCCGGACAACGTAACGACCGGTCCGCCCGGAGATGCCGGACCACCGGACAACGTGACAACCGGACCGCCCGATAACGTAACGACAGGTCCACCCGAGGGCGTCGCTGAGTTCTTGAGCACGTCGCCGCTCGGTCCCGGACAGGTAGACCCGAACAGCCTGTCGGGCAATATGCGTGTCGAGTCGGAGCACGCGGCTAACACGACGGTAGAACTGACGAACAACAACGAGACGGAGACCTCGCTCGACGTGACCGTGACGGGCAACGCGACGAACGTGACGTTCTACGTCCAGAAGCAGGCTGTCGAGGCGGCTCATGACATCGAGAACGTGACCGTTGCGGTCGACGGTGAGGGTGTCGACTTCGGAGTAGCCGACCACGCGGGCGGTAACTGGATAGGCTTCGAGGTCGACCACTTCTCGACACGGACGGTGACGATATCGTCGGAAGGCGCGGGTGCAGGTGACGGCGCGCCCGACGACCCGGCTGACGTGGTCGATGACTACGACGAGGACGGTAGCGGGGCAATCGACACATCCGAACTTCAGAACGGCATCTCGGCGTTCCTTGACGGTGATATAGGGACGGGAGAGCTTCAGGCTCTCGTGCGGAACTTCGCTTCGAACGCAGGCGCGTAGAGTAGCTGAAACAGATTTCTTTTCAGACGAGCTCTTCGACGAGTTCGACAGCCTCGCGCTCGCGCTTACCGCCGCATTTACGCGCGACATCGAGATGGTGCTCTACGAGTTCGCGTAACTCCGGCTTAAATTCGAGACGTGTCGCGTGCACCGTCGCCTCTATGACAGAAGCGAAGCCGCGGCTGTGTGTCGGCAGGACGCGTTCCTCGACGTGTCTTTCGCGTTCGGCGAGTCGCCAGCGTGTCACCTCGTCGCGTTCCTCCTCGTCAGGGACGCGTTCTGCGTCACAACGCACCCAGCCGTCGGCGTCGCGGAGGCGTCCGTCCTTCACGAACCGTCGCTTGGTTTCGCCTAGCGCGGTTTCGACGTACACAACAGGGTCGCGCGTGAAGTTGACGACCACCTCGTTCGTTGAACGGACGTTTTCGAGCGTCGTGCTCCCTTCCCAGAGACGGGCGTAGACGCCGTCGTCTATCTTGAGGACGCCCATCGGCGCGGCGTTCGGCACACCGTCCTCGTCGTGCGTCGTCGCAACCGTCTCCGTGATACGCGCGCCAAGGAGGTCTATCAGACTCGCCACCCCCTGCGGAGCGCGACGTACACCGCACCCGCGACGATGTCGGCTGTCGTGCCGGGGTTGACGCCCTCCTCCGTCAGCCGTTCGTCGAGCTTTTCGGGCGGGAGTTCACGCGCCATACGTCTCACCTCGCGTGCTTTTTCGTCGCCGTACTTCTTAGCGACGAGGCTGTCTGGCTCCTCCCGCA
>JAQZDD010000317.1 GCA_028751055.1 Euryarchaeota archaeon Ods04
AGACCCCAGACGCACGACCACCGTGCTATCGTCTCGTTCTCGACGGTGTAGAAACGCACCAGAACGTGTGGCAGACCCGCGGTTCCGACGATGAGCGAGAACGCCGTCGCAACCCAGAGGTAGTACGAGTTGTCGCCGCGGAACGGCTCAGTGAACTCGGCACCGAGGTCGGCGGCGAGTGCTCCGTACTCTATCTGGGGCAGGAAGGTCGAGTACCCCTGCGAGAGACCGACGGCGTACAGACCTACGAGGAACGCCACGATGAGTATGACGTACTGGAGAGCCATGTTCTTCGTCGCACCTAACATCCCTGAGAGCGCGAGGTACCCGACCGTAATCGCCATCATCAGCACGACGAGAACGGTGTAGTCGGCACCGAAGATGTACATACCGACGAGACCCATGCCGACAGCCTGTCCGACGGAGTAGACGAATCCGATGAGTACCGTCGTCAGCGCGGCTATCGCACGCGCCGAGTCGGAGTTGAAACGGTCGCCCACGAAGTCGGGCGCGGTGTACTTGCCGAAGCGGCGCATCTGTGCTGCCATGAAGATGAGGAGTATGAAGTAGCCCGCGGTCCAGCCGACGACAAAAGCCAGACCGTAGAAGCCCGCGAGAGCGATGAGTGCCGCCATCCCGAGGTACGACGCGGCGGACATCCAGTTCGCGCCTATAGCCATGCCGTTCTCGACGTTTCCTATCGACCTTCCGGCGACCCACATGTCGTCCGTGTCGGCGACTGCGAAGACGTAGCCGACCGCAAGGAACAGGAGTAACATGCCTATCGTCGTCACAGCCGGTATGAGCTTGAAGCTGGCTTCGAGTGCCTCGGGTAGCAGCTGCAGGGGCTGTAGAGCAGCCACGTCAGCCAGAACGAGAGCGGCTTCGGCGGTCATCGGTTACCCGCGCCTCCTTCTTCAGTTGCGTCTTCTTCCTCCTGCTTTCCTCCGTCGGTTGCCGCAGTAGCCTCACCCGTCTCTGTGGTCTCACGACCCGAACCCCTCGAATGGTCGATTTCGTACTTCTCGTCGAGCCTGTCGCGTCTCCACGAGTAGACGACCGAAAGAAGGAGCGCGCCACCCGGTCCGCCGACGGCGACGAGGAAGTAGTGCAGCGGGAAGCCGAGGAACGTCGCGTTCGTCATCGTCTCCTGTGCGAAGTAGGTCGCTGTCACGGGTCCGAATATCACGAGCGCCCACGCAACGAAGCCGATCCAGATGAGCCTGAGGTGGTCGCGCATGAAAGGCGTGCTCGGACGGAGTATGTTGACCTCGGCGTTGAGGTAGTCCGTCTCCTTCCGCCCACGTTCGGCTTCCGTTTCGGTGTCCGTCGACGTTCCGTCTTCTTGTCGGCTCATCTATCACTCACCCTGAACCTTGCGTTGTATGTCGTAGACTACGTCGGGGTTGCGTAGGGTGCTCGTGTTTCCTATCTCTTCGCCGTCCGCGATGTTTTCAAGGAGACGTCGCATTATCTTGCCGGAACGCGTCTTGGGGAGTTCGTCGGTGAAGACGACTGCCTCGGGACGTGCGAAAGGACCGATGGTGTCCTCGACGGCTTCGACGATACTCTGGCGGAAGTCGTCGTTCTCGTCCTGTCCTTCCTCCGTGATGACGTAGGCGTAGACAGCCTCGCCCTTGACGTCGTGGTCGCCGCCGACGACCGCCGCCTCTGCGACGCCTTCGACGCCGACAATCGCGCTCTCCAGCTCCATCGTTCCGAGTCTGTGCCCCGAGACGTTTACGACATCGTCGACACGCCCAAGGACGGTGATGTATCCGTCGTCGTCTATCTTCGCTCCGTCCTCGGGGAAGTAGACCCACTGGTCGCGGTCGGGTCTGGAGTACGTCTTCCAGTACTCGTCGATGAAACGCTCGTCGTTCTTGTACAGCGTCCTCAGCATCCCGGGCCAAGGCTTGTTGACGACGAGATACCCAGCCTGTCCCGGTTCGACCGGGTCGCCGCCAGCGTCGACGATGTCGGCACTGATTCCCGGAAGAGGCGGACCCGCGCTGCCGGGTTTCATGTTGTTTATCGCGGGAAGTGTGGTGACCATCATGCCGCCGGTTTCTGTCTGCCACCAGGTGTCGACGACGGGACAGTTCTCGTTGCCGATGTACCGGTAGTACCATTTCCAAGCGCGCGGGTTGATGGGTTCGCCGAC
>JAQZDD010000021.1 GCA_028751055.1 Euryarchaeota archaeon Ods04
ACATCACACGCGGCGAGTCGCCTCTCGTCGCTGTGCGTGTCACGAGTCTCAAGCCGTCGGCTGTCGTCCTGCACGGTATCAGCCGCGGCGACATATCGCGGATTTCGGAGGAGATAGCACGCCTCGAAGACGTCTCGCTGAGCTACACGACAAAAGATATGGACAAGATACTCGAAAACTTGGGAGATGTATAATGGCAGGAATAGTCTCTTACGGCGGTTACGTACCGAGGTACAGGATACGGACACGCGAGATAGCCGAGATGTGGGGAGAGGACGCCGACGCGATGGAAGGCGGTCTGCGAGTCGAGTCGAAGAGCGTCCCCGACGAGGACGAGGACACAGCGACAATAAGCGTCGAGGCTGCGCGGACGGCGTTCGAAAACGCGCCCGTCGAAGGCGACGCGCTCGGCGCGGTGTACGTCGGCAGCGAGTCGCATCCCTACGCAGTCAAGCCGACAGCGACCATCGTCGCGGCGTCGGTAGGTGCGACGCCTCTGATGACAGCCGCCGACCTTGAGTTCGCCTGCAAGGCGGGCACGGCAGGCGTGCAGGCGGCACTCGGTCTGGTCGAGGCAGGAAGAATCGACTACGGACTGGCGATAGGTGCGGACGTTTCGCAGGGCGCGCCCGGCGACGCTCTCGAATACAGCGCGGCGGCAGGCGGCGCGGCGTTCGTCATAGGCGACGAAGGCGTCGTCGCAGAAATCGAGGACACGACCTCGTACACGTCCGACACGCCCGACTTCTGGAGACGTGAGGGCGAACGGTACCCGCAGCACGGCGAACGGTTTACCGGCAAGCCCGCGTACTTCAAACACACCGAAGGCGCGAGCAAAGCCCTCATGGAACGTCTCGGTACGTCGCCCGACGACTACGACTACGCAGTCTTCCACCAGCCCAACGGCAAGTTCCCCGTACGTGTCGCCCAGTCGTTGGGGTTCGACGAGGAGCAGTACGAGACAGGTCTTCTTTCGCCGAAGATAGGCAACACGTACAGCGGTGCGTCGCCTCTCGGTCTGGTTGCGACGCTCGACGAGGCGGAGACGGGCGACAGAATCTTCTTCGCGTCTTTCGGTTCGGGCGCGGGAAGCGACGCCTTCTCTTTCAGCGTCAAGGATGGAATCGACGAACGCAGGACAGGTCTGAAGGAGACGTTCGAGGATGTCGAGTACATCGACTACGCACAGTACGCCAAACACAAAGGCAAGATAAGGAGGGACTAAAATGTTAAGAGACGTAGCCGTCGTCGGGGTCGGACAGACCTCGTTCGGCGAACACTGGGAACGTTCGTTCCGTGACCTGTTCGTGACCGCAGGCGTCCGCGCGCTAGAAGACGCGGGCGTCGCAGGTGACGAGATAGACGCGCTCTACGGAGGAAACATGAGCGCGGGGCAGTTCATACAGCAGGAACACGTCGCCGCACTTATCGCAGACTACGCCGGGCTTGCGACGGAGAGGGTGCCCGCGACGCGCGTAGAGGCGGCGGACGCGTCGGGCGGACTTGCGTTCCGTCAGGCTGTGCTTGATGTTGCGAGCGGCGCGTCGGACGTCGTCGTCGCTTCGGGCGTCGAGAAGATGACCGACTTGGGAAGCGCGGAGACGACTGAGGCGTTGGCGGGAAGCGCGGACCGCGAGTGGGAGGTCTTCGGCGGCGGAAACGTCGCCGCGCTGTACGCCATGATGGCACGCGCACATATGGACAGGTACGGCACGACGCGCCGCCAGCTTTCAGAGGTCGTCGTCAAGAACCACGAGAACGCGACGAACAACAAGTACGCGCAGTACACGAACGAGGTGAGTGCAGAACTCGTCGAGTCGACGCCGTTCGTCTCGGAGCCTCTGCGCGCCTTCGACTGTTCACCCGCGAGCGACGGTGCCGCAGCAGTAATCGTTGTACCAGCGGAGGACGCCGAAGACTACACCGACGAACCCGTCTACGTCGAAGCGACGGAGCAGGCAAGCGGAAGCCTCGCGGTACACGACAGGGACGACATAACAACGCTCGGTTCGACGGCGCGTGCTGCGGAGCGCGCCTACGAGACTGCGAACGTCTCGCCGGGTGACGTGGATGTTGCGGAGGTACACGACTCGTACACGGTCGCCGAGATACTCGCTGTCGAGGACTTAGGATTCGCGGAGAAGGGCGACGGCGGAGCCTTCGTCGAGGACGGGCGCGCGGCGGTAGACGGCGAGACCCCCGTCAACCCGTCGGGCGGTCTGAAGGCGTGCGGACATCCGCTCGGCGCGACAGGAGTGAGACAGGTCGTCGACGCGGCGAAGCAGTTGAGAGGCGAAGCGGGGACGCAGGTAGAGGACGCGTCTGTCGCCGTGACACACAACGTCGGCGGAACCGGCGCGACGGCGGTCGTGAACGTGCTTTCTGACAGAAACGGAAGGAACAGGAGGTCGAGATAAGATGACAGCACCGCGTTTCTGGCGCAAGATAAACCAGAGGTACAGGCTTGTAGGCACCGAGTGCCGTACGTGTGACACGGCGTTCTTCCCACCGCGCGACCTGTGTCCCGAATGCAGACGCGAGAGCGACATAGCCGAGAAGGCGTTCAGCGGAGAAGGCGAGGTCGTGACGAAGACGGTCGTACACGACGCCATAAGCGACTACGACGCAGAGACGCCTTACACGCTAGCCGTGGTCGAACTCGACGAGGGCGCGAGGATAACAGCGCAGGTCGTCGAAGGAGACGGAGAGGTCGATGTCGGCGACCGTGTCGAGGCGTGCTTCAGACGTGTGAGGGACGAAGGAGAGGAAGGTATCGTCCAGTACGGCACGAAGTTCGAGCGCGTCTAACGGCCTTCTGTGTTTTTGACGACTTCTTCGACGAGAGAGACGAGTTTCTCGACGAGCGCGTCGTCACCTTCGACGTAGACGCGTACCAACGGTTCGGTACCGCTTGCGCGGACGAGGAACCAGCCTTCTTCGACCGTGTCGACACGTACACCGTCCGCCGTGTCGAACGACGCGTCCGGATACGTTTCGCGCAGTTTCTCCTCGACATCCCCGATGACTGCCGTCTTCTTCCCGTCTTCACAGCCGACCGACTTCTTGGTCACGTCCACGTCGCGCAGACCGTCGAAAACGTCGGTATCTTCGGCGTAAGCACCGGCAACCTCAACCGCTGTGACGGTGCCGTCTACCCAGCCGCCGAACTCCGGAAAGATATGTTTCCACGGTTCGGCGGCGAAGGCGACTTTGCGTCCGCGCGCTTTCTCGGAGACGGTGCCGAGAGCGACGCGTTCTATCTCGCCGCCTTCGGCGCGCACAGCCTCGTCGACACGAGGCGAGACGTTGGGCGTCGTGAGAACCGTGCTGTTCCCGCTCTCACGGACGTGCCGACCTGCGAGAACAGCGAGAACGGCGTCCTCCGAGACGACGCCGTCACCGTCTACCACGACGAGTCTGTCAGCGTCGCCGTCGTGTGCGAAGCCTAAGTCGAAGCCGCCGTCGCCGACGAACTCGACGAATCCGACAAGCGTCTCCGGAGTGGGTTTTGAGCCACGTCCGGGGAACGTCGGGTCGGTCTGTGCGTTGACCGTGACGACATCACAGCCTGCGTGTCTTAACGCGGGGACCGTGGTGCGCGCACCGACGCCGTTCGCGCAGTCGACTGCGACGCGTAAGCCAAGGTCGGTTCCGTCGAAGTACCCCGAAACGGCGTCGAGGTAGCCGTCGACAACTTCGTGCGCGTCAGAGACTCCCGACTCCGCCCACGAGTCCCACGACACCGTGTCGGCTTCTTCGACGCGTTCGGAGACCTCTTTCTCGTCGTCGGCGTCGAACTCGCCGCCGTCTTCTCGGAAAAGCTTGACGCCGTTGTCTTCCGAAGGGTTGTGCGACGCGGTTACTGTCGCGCCGTACGCGCCTCTTTCGCGCGCAGTCCACGCGACGACGTGCGTCGGCACGACACCCAGAACCGTCGTTTCGCATCCGACGCTCTCCGCTCCTGCGACGAAAGCCGAGACAAGCGCGCCGCCCGTGTGGCGTCCGTCGCGTCCGACGACGACACCGCGACCTTCGTCGACAGCCATCGAACCGACGGCGCGTCCCAAACGCAGGACGAGCGACGGCGAAACGTAGTCGACACTGCCGCGCACGCCCGCGGTTCCGAAGATATCCGTCATACCTGTCCTTCGGATACGCGGCACACTACTCTTTCGGAAGAGGGAGTCAGAGTTCCCGCACGCCGCGTACGAGTTCGTCGCCCGCGCTCGCGCCTACCCGTGACGCTCCTGCTTCGAGCATACGTAACGCGGTTTCGGCGTCGCTTATGCCGCCGCTCGCCTTGACGCGCGCGTCGTTTCCCACGGCGTCCTTCAGGAGACGCACGTCTTCGACCGTTGCCTTGCCGGGCGCGTATCCTGTACACGTCTTGACGTACTCCGCGCCAGCGTCGACACAGAGGCGCGCCGCGCGTCTCTTCTCCTCGTCCGTGAGCAGACCTGTTTCGATTATCGCCTTCGTGGCGCACGGAACGGCATCCGCGACTGCGCACACGTCACGGACGAATGCATCTTCCTCGTCCGACTTGAGAAACGAGATACTGCAGGCGAAGTCTATCTCGGTTGCTCCCGCCTCGACGGCGGCACGTGCCTCGTACGCCTTCACCTCGGGCGTCGTCGTTCCGTGCGGGAAGCCGACGACAGCGACGACCTCGCCGTCGAAGTCGTCGGGGACACGGTCGAGACGTGACGGCGGCAAGCAGACGTTGGTGCCGAGTTCAGCGGCTTCTTCGACGACGGCGTCGTACGCCTCTACGGTGGCGTCCTTGTCCAAGAGCGTGTGGTCTATCTTGGCGGCGAAGTCCTTTTCGCGGTCGATCATCCGAGCCTCCTTACTGCGGCTGCCGCGACGACCAACATGGCGACGAGGGCGACGGCTACACCGAAACCGGGCAGCAAGGGCATGCCGTCCTCTACTTCAAGGTAGTCGGACGCCGCCTCGGTGTCCATCTCGGGGAAGTCACGGTTCCATTCGCCCGGCATATTGACGGTGGTTTCGTCGTCGACTTGTTCGCTTTCCCGTACCGCCTGTTCAGTCGTCTCGTCTACGAAGCCTTCGACCTCGAAGTAAGTCGTCAGGACTCCGTCGTCCTGTTCGCCGACGATATCCGTAACGCGCAGTCCTTCGGAGTCTTCGACAGCTGACACGAGCGCGGTTCCGTTGTCGAACGCCGTGCCTGCCTCGACATTCCATCCGTTTTCGCCGACGGAGCCGTCAATCTTCGCTCTCCTGAACTCTGCTTCACCGAGATGCCGGAGAACGTTCGCTTCGGCTGAGTCGGCGTCCTCAAACATCTCGTCGTAGATGTTCCTCGTCTCGGTGTGCTGGAAGCCGAGATAGAGGCTCATGAAACTGAAGCCGGTCTCGTAGACGGTCGTGGACTCGGGGTATCCGCCGTACAGAGACTCGCCGGCAGCCTCCCAGTCCACCTCGCCTGCTAAGCCGCCGTCAGCAGACGACACGCTCAGTTCGAACGAGGAGTCCGCTGGTGTCGGAAGTCCACGGTCTTCGAGTTCCTCGATGTACTTCTCCCAGTTCTCTGTCGTATGTGTTAGTTCGCCCGTCACTGAAGCCGTGTTGCCCGTCGGTGCGTCTTCCTCCGTGTCCGCGTCACCGTCCGCGTCCTCACCTTCGAGGCTGCCCGACCACTCCCACCGCGAGACGTGGTCAGAGGCTTCGACAGCCTCAACGTGTTGCTCCGCCTGTTCTATCACGTCGTCGACGAACTCGTCGCTCATCTCCGCACCAGGCTGGTCGTCAGGTGTCATCTCCGACGAAAGATGTACGTTGGCTAACGTGACCTGACTGTAGTCCTTTACCTCGACGGACCAGTTGATTTCCGTCTCTCCGTCCTCCGAAACCGAGGCGTAGTCCGCGTCTATCTCGACGTCTCTTAGAGCGTGAGCCATCTCGTCGAGAGCGTCCTCTGAAACGTCCTCGACCGAGACATCGGGGTCCGCCTCGACGAATCCCTCGACGATATCCTCGGTCACGTCAGCGTACTCGACGGCGTACTCGACATCAAGAAGCGAAGCGTTCTCCGTGCCGCCGAAGCCGTCGTCGACGGTCACGTTCTCGAACGAGTACGACTCGACGGTTACGTCGGCGGTTCGTGTGGTACCATCGATGTCGTATCTGTCGCTCAGCGTCTCCACTGCTCTATCCCGTGTGCCCCAGTCCTCGGCGGGATGGATGCTCGTGAGTTCGTTCGCGGGTTCGGGGGTATCTGAGAGGTTCTCGTCGGGAACGCTGTCGTCAGGTACGTCAGGCACGTCGGCTACTGCGTCCTCTTCGAAGCCGCGTGTCTCCTCCAGCAGTCGTCTCTCCCTAGCTTCCACGGTGTACTCGTCGTCGGTTCCGGTGAGGTCGAACCGCAGAACCTCACGCTCCGGTGAGCCTCCGAAAGCCGTCGTGTAACTTGCTCCTCCCGATGAGAATACTCTGTCGGAGCCGGTCACAAGTTCGCCTTTGGTCGAAGCCGACGGAACCGCGCCCGCAGCCTCTGACGAGAACGCGGAGTTGAGTTCGGCGTCCAACCCCGACTCCGTCCTGTCAGTCATTCCGGATATTTCGAGTATCAGGTCTTCCACACTCTCTATCTCGTCCGTCTCGAAGCTTCCGTCGGCGACCCACTCGGTGGGTTCAGCTACGAACGAAAAGTCGCCCGTCAGTCCCATGTCCTCCGCGACGCCGTCTGCGAGGAAGTGCACGAGTCCCATCTCCGTGTCGGCTCCATAGCTCACCGATGTCTCGGTCTCCTCGCCGACATCGAGTTCGTAGACCAGAACCGCGTCGCCGTCCTCCTTGACGTAGACAGCGTCGGCGGCAGTATCTGGGGCAGCGGTTCCAGCCTGTGCCCCGATAGCTTCGTCTTCTTCGAAGCCGTTGCTCTCGTTCACCTCTCCTCCCGCCGCGGGAGACTGAGCACCTGCTGACGATACAGCCATCGCCATGAAAAAGAGGACTGCGGCGACCAATAACGACGCAGTAACTGTCTTCCGCATCTTATCCCGTGTCAACTGTAAAGTGACTTTAACATTCCGGTAGTTGTTTTTGCTCCCGTCACCAACCCCTGGTATGAAACAGCCACACATACTCGTCGAGGAGGGCGCGGTAAACGAAACGGTTCTTCTGCCAGGAGACCCCGACCGTGTCGACCTCATCGCCGAGCATCTCGATGACGTGGAACGTCTGACCGACAACCGCGAGTACAGGCTCGTTAACGGGAAGTACGACGGAACGCCGCTAACCGTCTGCTCTACAGGCGTCGGATGTCCGAGCGCGGCTATCGCCGTCGAGGAACTCGTGAAGGTCGGCGCGGAGCGTTTCGTACGTGTCGGAACCACGGGCGGACTGCAGCCCGACGTGCGCACGGGAGACGTTGTCGTTGCGACGGCGGCGGCGAAGTTCGACGGCACGACGAAACGTTACGAGGCTGTCGAGTATCCTGCGGTCGCGTCGCGCAAAGTCGTGAACGCCCTCGTCGGCGCGGCGGAGCGCGAGGACGAACACGTGCACGTCGGGTCTATCGTGACAGACGACGCCTTCTACGCCGAGGACGAGATTGCGCAGGACTGGAGCGACGCCGGAATGCTCGCCGTCGAGATGGAGGCGGCGATAATCTTCACTCTCGCACGCCGCAAAGGTCTCGAAGCCGGTGCGATACTCGCCGTGGACGGAAACTTAGTCGCGGGCGAACAGAAGGGCGAGACTGAGGACGACGAACTCCCCGAGGAGGCTAAGGAGGGCGTCGAACGCGAGGTAAACGTCGCCTTAGAAGCCGTCGGTGGGATGTAATCAAAAGGTCAGGACGGAGTCTCAAGGACGGACGAGACGGACGAAGAGGACGGAGCAGACGACGGACGAGACGACGGGCGAAGAGGACTGAGTCTTAAGGACTGAGAAGACGGACGAAGACGAGGGCTACCGGAAGGGGAAGAAAGCCCGTCCAGCCGTAGAGTTTCTCGCCCGTTTCCGCGTCGAGGTCGCCGTCGGTTTCGTAGTCGAAAGAGACGGCTTTCGTCGAACCGTGCGTGCCGAGTTGTAGCGAGAGCGAGGTTCCAGCGGGTGTCACAAAGCCACGTTCTCTGAGGCGTTCGGCATAACGCGACGCGTTCTCCGTGTCGTAGCTCGCCTCCAACGAAGCAGTATCCGTATCGGCGTCGCTCCGCGCGCTCCATTCGAAGCTTTCGGAGAACTTCGCGCTTCTGCGCGCAGTAACCAGCCGGTGGGCGTCAACGCCGCTCTCGTATAACGCTTCAGCGAACAGGCTTCCGTGGTTCCGGAGGTCGAAGTCCCAAGAAAAGACGAGTCCGCCGTGCGTACCGCGCGACACGGTGAGTTCCGCCTCCTCAACGGACATACGTCCGTAGCTGTCCGTCGCAAGCCTGTCGAGACCTATGAGACGGAATGTGTAGTCGGATTCGAAGGCGGCGGTCGAGCCTTCCCCGTCAGTTCTACATTGGTGCGTCACGACCTCTGCGTCCACAGCGTCGCCGATACGTTCTGAGAAGGAGGACAGGAAGAAGTCCACGAGTTCACTGACCTCGTCGGCGGAAGAGACGACCGCGGCTGTCGTCGAAGAGGCAGGCAGTCTGTGGCTTCCTTCGACGGCGTACCGTCGCGTGCTGTCCTCGCCGTCGCGCTCCACAAGCCTGAGTTCGTGGTACTCGTCGTCCCGCACCATAGCGGTACCGAGCCTTCCGAGACGGAGTTCGCCCGACGACTCGAACCGCGACGGCGTCTCGTGCGCGCTCCCCTCCGTCTCAAAACTTGGGAGCGACGTTTCGACGCCTTCGGCTTCGGCGTGTAGTTCGAACGAGGCAGGCAGGTCGCCTTCCACCTTGACGTGTGCGGTGTCAGGCTGTAGTGCCTCGACTATCCTCGCCAGTTTCCGCATCTCCGCTTCGAAGTCGTCGCGGACAGTTCTAAAGCCTACTTGTTCACGTCGAGTAGGGCGACGCGTTCCAGGACGAGGTACTCCAGACGGTCACGTCCCACAGCGTCGAACTCTCCGTCGGTAAGACCGAAGAAGTCGATGAGGCGAGCCTCTTCGCCGTACTCGAACCCGTCGGATTCGTGCGTAATCGCGCGTACGTCGTCCACCGCGTCCTCCTCGGCTTCCTCGTCGCCGACCACGACGAAGACGGCGTCGTGCTCGCCGGGAAGCAGACCTACGCGCGTAGCGATGTCTATCTGACGCGTCCCTGCGGCGTAGAGCAGAATCTCCATCGAGAGGCTGTCCGCCACGTTCTCGCCGCGCTCGAACGACCTTTCCGCCTTC